>NZ_JBHTMU010000003.1:0-179959 GCF_042679605.1 Litorisediminicola beolgyonensis | reverse complement strand
CGCGCCTCACCAAAGCCAGGCCGCGCGTCCCAGCCGGCCGGATCGCCCGCCGCGACGAGCGCGGCCTTGATGCAGCCCGCATGGGTGACCACCAGTGCCGCATCGGGCGCCGCCGCAAGCGCGCCCGATATCCGCGCGGCCAGTTCCGCAACGCTCTCGCCGCCATGGCCCGCGAAGCCGTGGAAATCCGCCGCCCAGGCATCGAGCTCGGCCCGCGGGATCGCGTCCCAGGCGCGGCCCTCCCAGCGGCCGAAATCCATCTCGATCCAGCCCGGCACGAGCCGCAGCCGCACCCCGAACCGCGCCGCCGCGCGCTCAGCCAGACGGCGGCAGCGCGTGAGCGGTGACGAGATCACTTCCGAGGGGCGCGCGAGCCGCGCCAGCGCCGCGTCGGCCTCTGCCTCGAACCCCTGCGGTAGCGCCAGATCGGTCCGGCCGTAGCAGGTGCCCGCCGCGACCTCGGGTGTCGTGTGGCGCAGAAGCGTCACACCCACGCGAGGACCCCCAGCAGGCAGAAGCTCTCCGCCAGGACGCAGATCGCGCCCAATCCGTCGCCGGTATAGCCGCCAAGCCGCGCCTTGAGCCGCCATGCCATCCAGAGCGCCGCGGCGCCCCCGAGCGCCAGACCGGTCCAGAGGCCGCCCCCGAGCACCGGCCCGGCCAGCGCCATCACCAGGACCAGAACCGCGCCGCCATGGATCAGCGACCGCCCGCCCGCCTCGGGCACCGCGAACTTGGCCGATCCCGCGCGGGCATAGTCGAGCCGCCAGATCGCCAGCACCATCGCGAGCCGCCCCACCACCGCCGCCAGGACCAGCGCCGCCGCGCCGACCGCAGGCGTCGCGCCGCCAAGCACGACCGCCCGCAGCCCCAGGGCGAACACCAGCGCCAGAACGCCATAGGCACCGATCCGGCTGTCGCGCATGATCTCGAGCGCCCGCTCCCGGCTCTGCCCGCCTCCAAGACCGTCGGCGCAATCGGCAAGACCGTCCTCGTGCAGGCCGCCCGTCACCCAGACCCCGGCGCCGAGCGCGAGGACCGCGGCCACGGGTGCCGCCCAGATCTGCGCCGCACCCCAGAAGGTCAGCGCCGACAGCATCCCCACCACCAGCCCCACTGCCGGGTAGAAGCGCGGGCTCTGCGCGAAGAACACCGGGTCATAGGCGGTGCCCGGCAGGAGCGGCAGCCGGGTCAGGAACTCCAGCGCCAGCGCGAAGCGCGTCCAGTCCCGGCCAAGGGGCCCGCGTGTCTCACTCTCTCGTCTCTCCATCATCCGCAGGCTTACGCCGCGCCGCGCCTCAGCCGCAAGCCGCGTTGCATCGCGGCGGCACTGACGCCAGAAAGGGGCCGCGACAAGGAGAGCCCATGCCCGAGATCGAGTTCGTCAACCACGCGTCCGTCCTGATCCGCGAAGGCGGCACAGCACTGCTGACCGACCCCTGGTATTCCGGCCCCGCCTTTCACAAGGGCTGGCGGCTCCTCCACGAGACGCCCGAGCCCGAGATCGAGGCGCTTCTCCACCGCGTGACCCATATCTGGATCAGCCACGAGCACCCGGATCACTTCTCCATCGGGTTCTTCAAGCGCTGGGGGCCGCTTCTGAAGGAGCGCGGCATCGCGTTCCTGTTCCAGAAGATCGCCGACCAGCGGGTCGCGGATTTCCTGCGCGGCCAGGGCCTGCCGCTGACGGAGCTGGCCTTCGGCACCGAGCATGCGCTGCCGGACATGTCCGTCACCTGCCTCAAGGACGAGTTCTACGATTCGCTCCTGTCGGTGCGCGCGGGCGGGCGGCATATCCTCAATCTCAACGACTGCAATATCGGCACCGAAGAGCGGGCCCGCGAGGTGCGCGACGCGGTCGGGACCTGCGACATCCTCCTGACCCAGTTCAGCTATGCCGCGTGGAAAGGCGGGCGCGAGAACCGCGCCTGGCGCGAGGAAGCGGCGCAGGAAAAGCTCGCCAATATCCGCGTGCAGACCGAGATCCTCGAGCCGGGCCTCGTGATCCCCTTTGCCAGCTTCGTCAGCTTCGCCCATGAGCGGAACCACTATCTGAACGATGCGGCGAACCGGCCCGAAGACGTGGTCGCGGCCTTCGAGGGCGCGCCTTTCGCGGTTCAGGTGATGAAGCCCGGAGACGTGACGAACGGCACTCCAGACAGGGCTGCGAGCGACGCTGCCATCGCCTGGTGGGCCGAGGTCTATGCCCGCGATGTCCCGCTGATGACCTACGAGACCAAGTCGGAAGACGCGCTTCGGGCCGCCTTCTCCGGCTGGGTCGACCGGGTCGGTCGCAACAATTCCCGCCCGAGCATGCGGCTTGCGCAGGTTCTGAGCCCGATCCGCGTCTTTCAGCCCATCGCCATCCGGCTCGACGATACCGGGACAACCTGGCGCGTGGACCCGGCGCGCGGAACGCTCGAGACCACCGAGGCCGCGCCCGACCTCGTCATGCATTCCGAGAGCCTGTGGTTTCTCTTCTCCAATTCCTTCGGCTTCGACACGCTCACCGTGAACGGCACGCTGGAAGAGGACGCGCCCGGCGGGTTCTCCCGCGCCGCGCGGTCTCTGGCCATCGAGAACCTCAACAACCTCGGCATCCGCTTCGGCCCCGGTCTCGTGTTCGAGCCGGCGGTGATCGGCGCGTTTCTGGAGCGGCTCGCCAAGGTCCGGCGCAAGATGGGACGCGGAAGCGCTTGACGTAGCGGGAAATCCCGCGACGTTTGCGGCCATGACCTGCCCGATTCTCACCGTCGATCTCGGCGCGCTCGCCACCAACTGGCGCAACCTCGCGGCCATGAATTCCGGCGAAACCGCCGCCGTGGTCAAGGCCGATGCCTACGGTCTCGGCGCCGCACGCATCGCCAGGAAGCTCGCCCGCGACGGCGTGCGCCGCTTCTTCGTGGCCCTGGCCGAAGAGGGTCTGGCGCTCCGCCGCGCGCTTGGCGACGGCATCGAGATCTGCGTCTTTTCCGGCCATATGGAGGGCGACGCGCCGATCATCGCCGAGGCACGGCTGGTGCCGATGCTGAACTCCATCGACCAGATGCTGCGCCATGTCGAGACGCTGCCCGGCCATCCCTTCGGCATCCAGCTCGATTCGGGCATGAACCGGCTCGGCATGGAGGTCGGGGAATGGGAGGCGCTGCGCGAGATCGCGCTCGAGCAAAGCCCGCGCGTGGTGATGAGCCACCTCGCCTGCGCCGACGAGCCCGACCATCCGATGAACGCGCAGCAGCTCCGCGCCTTCCGCGAGATGACCGACGGCATCGCCGCGCCGCGCTCGCTTTCGGCGACGGGCGGCATCCTCCTGGGGCGCGACTACCATTTCGACCTCGCGCGGCCGGGGATCGGGCTTTACGGCGGTCTGCCCTTCGTCGATGCCCAGCCGGTCGCGCAGCTCGACATCCCCGTCATCCAGATCCGCGACGTCGCCCCCGGCGAGACCGTGGGCTACGGAAATTCCTGGACGGCCGAGGCTCCGACCCGCGTCGCGACCATCGCAGCAGGCTATGCCGACGGCATCATCCGCGCCATGGGGCCCGAAGGTCATGTCTACGCGGGTGAGACACGCTGCAAGATCCTCGGGCGCATCTCGATGGACCTGATCGGCATCGAAGTGACCGCCTGCCCGCGCGCGCCCGAAAGCGTCGAGCTTCTGGGGCGGCACCAGTCCATCGACACCCTGGCCGATTGGGCCGGGACGATCGGCTATGAAATCCTCACCTCTTTGGGGAACCGCTACGCCCGGCGCTATGTTGGCGGTTAGACCGCTCGAAGGGGCCCCGCGATGCAGTTCCAGCCGGACCCGATCCTTGTCGCACTGATCTTCGCCAAGCGCTTGGCCTGGCTGCCCGCGCTCGGGATCCTGGCGCTCCTGCGGACGCTTCTGGCCAAGGGCGCCTCGCGCGGTGTCGCGGCGCTGGTGTGCCTCGCGTCGCTGATCCTCGCATCCGGCATCCTCGCCTCCTCGATGGGGCTTGCGGGGGCTTGGGTCCAGACGGTGGCGCGAACCGTCGCCATGGGCGGCGGATGGATCGTGCCCGGGCTTCTGTCGGCGGTGTTTCTGACCACCGCGATCCTGCCGGGACGGCGCGCGATCTGGATCGATGCTGTCCACGTCTTGGGCCTTGCCGCCATCGCGGGCCTCTGGGGCGTCAGCCAAATCTGACAGGTGAGATTCGGCGCTCTCACCCAATAAAACAAAGGGAAATGTCCAGCGCTGCCGCGCAGCAGGAAAGTTTTCGGCGAAATTTTGCCAAAAATACTGTAAGATTCTGAAATTGGACTAATTGGTTTGTTCACGACTAATAATTTCTCGGAGATTGCCCCCATGACCCAGGATATCCGCTCAGTCCTGCTCCTGCTGCGCTCGGTCATGCAGTACGTCGCTTTGGTTCTCATCGTCACCGCAACAATCGGCCTTGTCGGCTACACCATGGCCTCGGCCCTGGGCTATGCCCCGTGGCTGTCGATGCCGCTGTCCTTCGGTGGCACCGTGTTCCCGCAGGCCGGGATCGCGGTTCAGATCGCGCTCGCGGTCCTCGCGCTCAGCCTCTGTTTCTACCTGCCCGCGAACGGGCGCATGATGGCGCTGGAGAAGTCCCACCGCTCCTTCCACATCGGGATGCAGGATGTCGCCAAGGCCTATCACGCCGCGCATGCCGCCGACCGCAAGGGACTCTTCAATCTCCGCTCCGAGTTCGATTCCGTTCGCGAACGCATCGCCTTCCTGCGCGAGCATCCCGATCTGGGCGCGCTCGAGCCCTCGGTGATCGAGGTCGCGGCGCAGATGAGCCACCTGTCGCGCGAGCTTGCGACCGTCTACTCCGACCAGAACGTCGCGCGCGCCAAGGATTTCCTCTTGCAGCGCCAGCACGAGATCGAGGCTTTCACCTCGCGGATCGACCGCGCCAAGCTTGTCACCTCCGAGCTTCGGGTCTGGATCGACAAGGTCGAGATCGAAGAGGCCGTCGCGGATGCCCAGCTTGCGCGTCTCTGCGACGAGCTGACATCGATCCTGCCGGAGCTGCCCGCTGACACCGAAGAGATGCTGCGCCAGGAGGCGGAGACCCACCGCACCGAGACGCCGGAAATCGAAATAGAACACCCCGCCAAGGCCCCTCAGGCCGAGCCGCCCCTCCGCGTCGCCGCATCGGTTGCCGCCGCTGCCGCGAACGACAAGGTCACGCCGCTGTCGCTGGAGCGCGCTGCCGAATAACAGAGCCGCGCCGCTCGCGCTTGCGGGCGGCGCGGCTTCGCGCCAAAAGCGATGCATGGCCAAATCCGCCCCCCAATTCGCCTGCACCGCTTGCGGCAACGTCACCTCGAAATGGTCCGGCCGCTGCGACGCCTGCGGCGCGTGGAATACCATTCACGAAGAACGCCCGCTCTCCTCGTCGGGCCCCGCTGCCAAGAGCCTCGGCAAGGCCCGGGGACGCGCCGTGGCGCTGTCCGATCTCGGGATCGACGAGCCACCGCCGCCGCGCACCTCCTCGGGTCTCTCGGAACTGGACCGCGTGCTGGGCGGCGGCCTCGTTCCCGGCTCGGCGGTGCTGGTGGGCGGCGATCCCGGCATCGGCAAATCCACGCTCCTTCTGCAGGCCGCCGCGGCCTTCGCGGGCGCCGGTCTCAAGGTGATCTATGCCAGCGGCGAGGAAGCCTCGGCCCAGGTCCGGATGCGCGCGCAACGGCTGGGCCTCAGGGACGCGCAGGTGCAGCTCGCCGCCGAGACGAACCTGCGCGACATCCTCACCACCCTCGATGCCGAAAAGCCCGAGCTGGTGATCATCGACTCGATCCAGACCATGTGGGCCGACAATGTCGACAGCGCGCCCGGCAGCGTCAGCCAGGTGCGCGCCGCCGCCCATGAGCTGACCACCTTCGCCAAGCGGCGCGGCTGTTCGGTGATCCTCGTGGGTCATGTCACCAAGGAAGGCCAGATCGCCGGTCCCCGCGTGGTCGAGCACATGGTCGACACCGTGCTCTATTTCGAGGGCGAGCGCGGCCACCAGTTCCGCATCCTGCGCGCGGTGAAGAACCGCTTCGGTCCCGCCGACGAGATCGGCGTCTTCGAGATGACCGGCGCGGGCCTGAGCCAGGTCGGCAACCCCTCGGCGCTGTTCCTGTCGGAGCGCGGCACGCCCGCGCCCGGCTCCGCGGTCTTCGCGGGAATCGAGGGCACCCGTCCGGTTCTCTGCGAATTTCAGGCGCTGGTGGCGCCCACGCCCCACAGCCAGCCGCGCCGCTCGGTCGTCGGCTGGGATGGCGGGCGGCTTGCGATGATCCTCGCCGTGCTCGAGGCGCGCTGCGGCATCCCCTTCACCGGTCTCGATGTCTATCTCAACGTCGCGGGCGGCATGCGCATCACCGAACCGGCAGCGGATCTCGCTGTGGCGGCGGCGCTACTCTCGGCGCGCGAGGACAGCGCACTTCCGCCCGAGACTGTCGTTTTCGGGGAAATCAGCCTATCAGGAGCGCTGCGCCCGGTGGCGCAGGCCGAAAACCGGTTGAAGGAAGCGCAGAAACTTGGTTTTACACGCGCGATCGTGCCCGCTGGCGGATCGGCGCGCGACACATCGGGGCTGACGCTCACCGAAATGGGCGATCTGGCATCGGTCGTAGGCAGCATTTTCGGCGCCGGATAAGCGCGCCCGGGACGAAGAGAAGGCAGAGCGGTCATGGAAGGGTTTACTGTCGTCGACGGCGTCGTCGCGCTGGTGATCGTGGTCTCGGCGCTTCTCGCCTATTCCCGCGGCCTCGTGCGCGAGCTCATGGCCATTGTCGGCTGGGTCGCCGCAGCGTTCCTGGCCTTCCTCTTCGCCGATCAGGTTCAGCCGCTGGTCAAGGAGCTGCCGGTGATCGGCCAGTTCCTCAACGACAGCTGCGAGCTGTCGATCATCGCCGCCTTCGCGATCGTCTTCGCGGTGGCGCTGATCGTGGTGTCGCTCTTCACCCCGCTCTTCTCCAGCATCGTGCAGCGCTCGGCACTGGGCGGTCTCGATCAGGGTCTGGGTTTCCTCTTCGGCGTCGCCCGCGGCATCCTTCTCGTGGCCATCGCCTTCTTCGTCTACGAGACGGTGATCACCGCCCAGGACATCCCGATGATCGAGGACAGCCGCTCCGCGGCGGTCTTCTCGCAATTCACCGACCGGATCGAAGAGCAGAACCCCGACCAGGCGCTCGGCTGGATCACCACCCAGTACGAAGAGCTTGTCGGCATCTGCGAAGCGCCCGCCGATCCGGCGGCGCCCGAGCCCGCACCGACCGGCAATTGAGGTGCGCGTGGCGCGACCCCGCGTCACGCCCCTGTTGCATCGCAGCACAGCCGACTATCTGACTTCGTGACACGCCTGTGACGAACCCTTATGAGGGGCTCGACTCGTCCCCAGCATTCGGAGCTGCCGCCCGATGACGCGCAAAATGCCTCCTGCCCACCCGTTCGATTTCGACGCACTCGATGCGGATGACGACAAGCTCAAGGAGGAGTGCGGAATTTTCGGCGTCGTCGGCGTGGCCGATGCGGCGAATTTCGTGGCCCTCGGGCTGCACGCGCTCCAGCATCGCGGCCAGGAGGCGGGGGGCATCGTCTCCTACGATCCAGGACAGGGCTTCAACTCGGCCCGCCGCTTCGGCTATGTCCGCGACAACTTCACCTCGCAATCGCTGATGCAGACCCTGCCGGGCGAACTGGCCATCGGCCATGTGCGCTACTCGACCGCCGGATCGAAGGGCCAGACCCAGATCCGCGACGTGCAGCCCTTCTTCGGCGAGTTCTCCATGGGCGGCGCCGCCATCGCCCATAACGGCAATATCACCAATGCCAACGCGCTCCGCCGCGAGCTGATCGAGCGCGGCTCGATCTTCCAGAGCTCGTCGGACAGCGAATGCATCATCCACCTGATGGCCCGCTCGCTCCAGCGCGACATCCCCGCGCGGATGGAGGATGCGCTGCGGCGTGTCGAGGGCGCGTTCTCGGTCATCGCCATGACCCGCACCAAGCTCATCGGGGTGCGCGATCCGCTGGGCGTCCGCCCGCTCTGTCTCGGCAAGATCGGCGACGGCTGGGCGCTTGCCTCCGAGACCTGCGCGCTCGACATCATCGGCGCCGAGTTCGTGCGCGAGATCGAGCCGGGCGAGATGGTCGTGATCACCGCCGAGAAAGGCGTCGAGAGCCAGCGGCCGTTCCGCCCGCAGCGCCCGCGCTTCTGCATCTTCGAGCATGTCTATTTCTCGCGCCCCGATTCGATCATCGGCGGTCGGTCGGTCTACGAGACCCGCCGCCAGATCGGCGTGGAGCTGGCCCGCGAGGCGCCGGTGGATGCCGATCTCGTCTGCCCGGTGCCCGACAGCGGCACCCCCGCCGCCATCGGCTTCGCGCATGAGTCAGGCATTCCCTACGGCATGGGCATCGTGCGCAACCAGTATATGGGCCGCACCTTCATCGAGCCGACCGAGCAGATCCGCAACATGGGCGTGCGCCTCAAGCTCAACGTCAACCGCGCGCTCATCGAGGGCAAGCGGGTGATCCTCGTGGACGACTCGGTCGTGCGCGGCACCACCAGCCGCAAGATCAAGGAGATGATCCTCGACGCCGGCGCGGCCGAGGTGCATTTCCGCATCGCGAGCCCGCCCACGGCCTGGCCTTGCTTTTACGGCGTCGACACGCCGCAGCGCGAAAAGCTCCTGGCCGCGACGATGTCCGAAGAGGAGATGCGCGAACATCTCGCCGTCGACAGCCTGCGCTTCATCTCGCTCGACGGGCTCTACCGGGCCGTGGGCGAGGCCAAGGGCCGCGACGCCTCCTGTCCGCAATATTGCGACGCCTGCTTCTCGGGCGAATACCCGGTGGAGCCGTCGGACCAGATCGAACAGGGCTTCCGCCTGAAAGCGGCGGAATAGGCGCCCGCGCCGGTGGCACACACCGCGCCGACCCTGACCGACCGCCTAGGCGCCGCGGCCCAGGACGCGGCGCCCCGCCCGCCGATCGCGCAAGACGCGCTCGACGAGATCGAAGCCACGCTCGGGCTGACCTTTCCCGCGATCCTGCGCAGCGTCTGGACCGAGCTCGCCAATGGCGGCTTCGGCCCCGGCTACGGGCTTCTGGGCATCGGCCCCGACGGCTATCCGGACGATCTCGGACAGACCGCGGATACGCGCTATCGCACCGACCGCGCCGATCCCGGGTTCGACTGGCCCGAAGGCCTCCTGCCGATCTGCCATTTCGGCTGCGCCGTCTATCACTGCGTCGATTGCCGCACCGGCGAGATGCTGATCTGGGAGCCCAACGCCTGGGACGACGCCACCCCGCCCGCGACCGCGCTTTATGTCTCCGGCATCCAGCTCGAGGACTGGTTCGCCGCTTGGGCACGTAACGGCGCGCTCGACATGTATCTCCGACCGGACAGCACCGGCCCGGATGGCTTTCCCAGAAGCCTTGCCGATCTCCGCGCCCGGTCGGACCCGTAACCCACCCCCGCAGCTTCTTCTTTTTCCAAATACGCCTCACCACGGCCCAGCCTGGACAGACCTTCGACAGGAGCCCCCATGTCCCTTCTCGACCTCGACGCCCGCTGGCGCAGATTGCATGACGAGAGCCGCAGCTGCCCCTGCTGCGGACGGCAGTTCTCGGGCCTGATCGACCT
Organism: Litorisediminicola beolgyonensis; assembly: GCF_042679605.1. NCBI lineage: Bacteria > Pseudomonadati > Pseudomonadota > Alphaproteobacteria > Rhodobacterales > Paracoccaceae > Litorisediminicola > Litorisediminicola beolgyonensis. The sequence continues at coordinate 170,315 of NZ_JBHTMU010000003.1, read as the reverse complement.
CGGCTACGACCATCCCGACGACTGGCCGCACGGTCATCGCGACGACCGCCCGGATGTCCAGGTCGGAGGCGACCGGCTGACCGCCGATCTCTGCCGTCTCGACGGGCGCTACTTCATCCGCTGCACCCTGCCGATCCCGATCCGCGGCTCCGACGAGCGCTTCTCCTTCGGCCCCTGGGCCGAGACCTCCGAGGCGCTCTTCCGCGCCTATCTCGGCACCTATGACGACCCGCCCGGCACCTTCGAAGGCGGACCCGCGCTTCTGGCCAACGACCTGCCGGGCTTCGGCGAGATCGGCGCGGCACTGCGCCTCGAGCCCCGCGACGCGGCCACGCGGCCGGAGCTTTTCGCCGAGGACGGGCCGCTCCGCGACGCGCAAACCCAGGGGCTGTCCTTCGACGCGCTTCTCGACCTCTATGCCGAAGCCGGACACGACATCCGGCCGCATCTGCAGCAGGACTGAGCGGCCTCCCGCCGGTGCCTGAGGCATCCTGTCACGCCCCCTCTTCCGCCCTTCGCATCCGCAGCATAGATCCCTCGCAAACGTGCAACACTAGCTTGGACAGGAGCGAGGAATGGCACAGGAACGCACCCCTGCACATGTCGCCGCGACCGCCACGGTCGAGGCAGACATCAATCTGCGCGACATCGTGCTTTTGGGCACGATGGGCACCGAAAGCGCCCCCGAGGCGCTGATCCGCCTGCCGAACGGCGAGACCGCCAAGGTCGCGCCCGGCAGCAAGGTCGGCAACGAGACAGTCGCCACCATCGACGACGGCCGCGTGGCGCTGTCGCGTGGCGGCACCGCGCATTGGCTGGAGATCCCGGGCAGTTGACAGCGCCCGCTGCGCTTGTCACTGAGCGCGCCATGACCACACATGTCGCCATCGTCACCGGCGCCTCGCGCGGCCTGGGCTTCGCCCTGGCCGAGGCCTTGTCGGACACCCATCACGTCGTCGCCGTCGCCCGCACCGTGGGCGGGCTCGAGGATCTGGACGACCGCATCAAGGCCCGTGGCGGTGCCGCGACGCTCGCGCCCATGGACATCACCAAGGCAGACGCCATGGCGCAGCTCTGCCGGTCGGTTCATGACCGCTGGGGCGCCGCCGCGCTCTGGGTCCACACCGCCGTCCATGCCGCGCCGCTCTCGCCCGCCGATCACATCGCGGCCAAGGACTGGGCCCGCTCGCTCGAGACCAATGTCACGGCGCTCGGCCACCTCGTGCCCTATTTTTCGGCGCTTCTGGGTCCCACCGGCAAAGCCGTCTTCTTCGACGATCCGCGCGGCGGAGAGAAGTTCTTCGGCAGCTACGGCGCGACGAAAACCGCCCAGATCGCCTATGCACGGAGCTGGCAGGCCGAGACCGTGAACACCGGGCCGTCGGTGCGGATCCTGAGCCCCTCGGCGATGCCGACCGCCTGTCGCGCCCGCTTCTTCCCGGGCGAGGACAAGAGCGCGCTCGCCAAGCCCGCCGAGGAAGCCGCGCGCCTTCTGCCCGAGATCCTCGCGGACTGACGGCGCGCCGCGCGCCGCCGCAGCGCACCATCGGCACACGCAAGGGGTTCGGCGGTCGCTTGCCGAGACCCGCGTTCCCCTTTATCCAAACTCAAAGCCTCTCGGAGCCCCCATGCGCATCCTTCTGACCAATGACGACGGCATCAACGCCCCCGGCCTCGCCGCGCTCGAAGAGATCGCCGCCGAGATCGCCGGTCCCGGCGGCGAGGTCTGGACGGTCGCGCCGGCCTTCGAGCAGTCGGGCGTCGGTCACTGCATCTCCTACACCCGGCCGATGATGGTCTCGGAGCTGGCACCGCGCCGCTACGCGGCCGAAGGCAGCCCCGCCGATTGCGTGCTCGTGGGCGTGCACGACATCCTGCGCGGGCAGGACATCGATCTCGTGCTCTCGGGCGTGAACCGGGGCAACAACTCCGCCGAGAACGTGCTTTATTCCGGCACGCTCGGAGGGGCGATGGAGGGCGCGCTGCAGGACATCCCGTCGATCGCGCTCTCGCAATATCTCGGCCCCGAGAACATCCACGAGCCGGACATGTTCGAAGCCGCGCGGGCCCATGGCGCCGACACGATCCGGCGGCTGATGGACCTGCCGCGCTCGGACGGGCCTTACCGGCTTTTCTGGAACGTCAATTTCCCGCCGGTTCCGGCGGCCAAGGTCAAGGGCATCCGCGCCACCGTGCAGGGGCGCCGCCCCGAGACCGGCTTCTCGGTCGAGCCGCAGCTCTCGCCCGCGGGACGGCGGTTTCTCTGGATCCGCGGCGGCGACCAGCGCCGCGCCACCGCGCCCGGAAGCGATGCGCAGGCCAATCTCGAGGGCTATGTCAGCGTCACGCCGATGCGGGCGGACCTGACCGCCCATGACGCGCTCACCGATCTCGAGGCAGCGCTGGGATGAGCCCCGACGCGGAGCGCAAGATGCAGTTCCTCTTCGCGCTCCGCTCCAAGGGCGTGACCGATGCCCGCGTCCTGGGCGCGATGGAACAGATCGACCGCGCCGCCTTTATCCGCCACTATTTCACCGACCGCGCCTGGGAGGACATGCCGCTGCCCATCGCCTGCGGGCAGACGATCTCGCAGCCCTCGGTGGTCGCGCTGATGACGCAGGCGCTGCAGGTCAGTCCGCGCGACACGGTGCTCGAGATCGGCACCGGCTCGGGCTACCAGGCGGCGGTGCTCTCCTGCCTGGCGCGCCGGATCTATACCGTCGACCGGCACCGTCGGCTCGTGCGCGAGGCGCTGCCGATCTTCGAGGAGATGGGACTGACCAATATCACCGCCTTCACCGCCGATGGCAGCTTCGGCCTGCCGGACCAGGCGCCCTTCGATCGCATCCTGGTGACCGCCGCTGCCGAGGACCCGCCCGGGCCGCTCTTGGCCCAGCTCAAAATCGGCGGTATCATGGTGTTGCCCGTTGGCCAGTCCGATGCGGTGCAGAAGTTGATCCGGGTGACCCGGACCGAGCGCGGCTTCGACTACCACGAACTGCGCGAGGTGCGCTTCGTGCCGCTGGTCGAAGGTCTCGGCAAAGACAGTTGAGGGCCGGGACCCGGCCCACCCGGACGCGTCGAACAACAAGGCGCGCCGGAGACGAGGATATCGAGCGAGGATTTCGCCCATGCATTCGCCCCTGACGCGTCACGGCCCCTTCCCGTCCCGCCGCACCGCCCGGCTGGGCGTCCTGCTCCTGGGAACCGCAGCGCTCGCCGCCTGTTCCGGTCCGCTCGACCTCGATCTGAGAGGACGGATGGGAGGCACCGTCGACACTGCCGGCGCGGCGGTCAGCGCCACCGAGACCCGGCCCGCGCCCGATGCGCGCGGTGTACTCTCCTATCCCAATTACCAGGTGGTGGTGGCGCGGCGCGGCGACACCGTCGGTGAGGTCGCAAGCCGCATCGGCCTCAACGCCGACGAGCTGGCCCGCTACAACGGGATGAGCGCCAGCGATCCGCTGCGCGGCGGCGAGGTCCTGGCGCTCCCGAGCCGGGTTGCCGAGCCCTCGCCCGCAACCGGTGCGGCAAGCACCGGGCCGATCCGTCCGGCGGGCCAGATCGACATCTCTACGCTGGCCTCCGGCGCCATCGCCCGCGCCCCCGAGACGGCGGCCACGCCCGCGCCCTCCCCCCAAGGCGGCTCAGGGGTCGAGCCGATCCGGCACCAGGTCCGCCGCGGCGAGACCGCCTTCACCATCGCGCGGCTCTACAATGTCTCGCCGAGCGCGCTCGCGCAGTGGAACGGTCTCGATGCGAATTTCACCGTGCGCGAAGGCCAGTTCCTGCTGATCCCGGTGACCGTGCAAAGCGCCGCCGCACCGGTCGTCAGCGAGACCCGCGTGCCGACACCGGGAACCGGGTCTCCGACGCCGCTGCCACCCTCGGCCACGACACCGCTCCCGGCCGCCGTGCCGCCGCCGGTCCGCACCGCGGAGGCACCGACGCCCGCACCGGCGGCCAGCACCACGACGACAGCCGCTGCTCCCACGCCCGCCGCGGCACCCGCGCCAAAGCCCGAGATCGGGCCGGTCACGAAACCCGCGACGACCAGCTCCGCGGCGATGACCATGCCGGTCCAGGGCAGCATCATCCGCGAATACGCACGCGGCCGGAACGACGGCATCGACATCGCCGCACCTGCGGGCACCGCGGTCAAGGCCGCCGCGTCCGGCTCAGTCGCGGCGATCACCACGAACACCGACGGAATTCCGATCGTGGTGATCAAGCATCCCGACAACCTTCTGACCGTCTACACCCATCTCGACGGGCTCTCGGTCAAGAAGGGCGACGCGGTCAGCCGTGGCCAGACCATCGGCAAGGTCAGGGCGGGCGATCCGGCACGGGTGCATTTCGAAGTGCGCGACGGGTTTGATTCCGTTGATCCGATGGCCTACCTGCGCTGACGGTTTCCGAACCGGAAACCGCGCGAATTCCGGTTCGGAATTCGCCAGCCCACGGTCGGACCGGAAGACTTAAAGCGAGACCCCGCGCCGCCCGGCCAGATCGGTGAAATACTGCCAGGCCACGCGGCCCGACCGCGCGCCGCGCGTTGCCTGCCACTCGATCGCCTCGGCGCGGAGCGTCGCGTCGTCGATCTCGACCCCGTGGGCATCGCAATAGCCGCGGATCATCTCCAGATAGTCGTCCTGCGAACACGGATGGAAGCCCAGCCACAGGCCGAACCGGTCCGACAGCGAGACTTTCTCCTCCACCGCCTCGGACGGGTTGATCCCCGAGCTCCGCTCGTTTTCGATCATGTCCCGCGGCATCAGGTGGCGCCGGTTCGAGGTCGCGTAGAAGAGCACGTTCTCGGGCCGACCCTCGATCCCGCCATCGAGCACCGCTTTCAGCGATTTGTAATGCTGATCGTCATGGCTGAAGGACAGGTCGTCGCAAAAGAGCAGGAACCGGTGCTCCGCCCCGCGCAGCACGTTCAGGAGCCGCGCCACCGAAGGCAGATCCTCGCGCTGCAGCTCGACGATCTTCAGCGCCTCGCCCTCGGCCACGAGCTTGGCATGCACGGCCTTGACGATGCTCGACTTGCCCATGCCTCGCGCGCCCCAAAGAAGCGCGTTGTTTGCCGGGAGCCCCCGCGCGAACTGTCGCGTGTTGGCGAGAAGCGTGTCGCGCGTCCGGTCGAGCCCCACCAGCAGCGACAGGTCGACGCGGCTGACCTCGGGCACCGGATCCAGACGGTCGGGATCGGCATGCCAGAGAAACGCGTCGGCCCGGTCGAAGTCGGGCACTGGTGCGGGCGCCGGGGCGAGCCGCTCGAGCGCCGCCGCGATCCGTTCCAGCGGATCGCTCACGATTTCGCTCCGTCCTCGGGCTCGCCGTCATCCTCGTCGAACTCGCGCATCAGCGGGTCGTCCTCGGGATCGCTGTCCTCGTCGAACCAGAGCCCCTGCGCGCGCAGCTCCGCCTCGCGCTTCCGCTCGACCCGGCGCACCAGGAAGATGGAGATCTCGTAAAGCCCGTAGACCACGACGAAGAGGATGATCTGGGTGATCACGTCGGGCGGCGTCACCACCGCGGCGAGGACCAGGATGCCCACCACCGCGTATTTGCGCACGTCGCCGAGGCCCCGCGACGACACCAGCCCCGCCTTGCCCATCAAGGTCAGAAGAACCGGCAGCTGGAAGCAGAGCCCGAAGGCCACGATGAACTTCACCGTCAGGTTCAGGTATTCCTGCGCCGAGCCCTGGAAGACCACCGAGAGCGGCGCGGTGTTGTCGAGCCCGTCCGCGACCACCTCGCCGCCATCCGCCCCGAACTGCTGGAAGCCCAGGAAGAAGTCATAGGCGAGCGGCGTGACCACGTAGAAGGCGAAGGCCGCGCCGAGGAAGAACATGAAGGGCGAGGCCACGAGGAAGGGCAGGAACGCGCCCTTCTCGGATTTGTAGAGCCCCGGCGCCACGAACCGCCACATCTGGTTGGCGATATAGGGGAAGGCCAGCATGAAGCCGCCCAGGAAGGAGATCTTGATCGCGACGAAGAAGCCTTCCTGCGGGCTGATGAAGATCAGGTCGCAATCCTGCCCGCGGCTCGCCAGCACCTCGCACAGGGGCGCGGTCAGGAAATTGAAGATCGGGGTCGCGACGCCGAAGCAGATCACCATGCCGATGATGAACGCCACGACGCAATGGATAAGCCGCGTGCGCAGCTCGGCCAGATGCTCGATCAGCGGGGCGGAGGTGTCCTCCAGCTCGTCCTGTGGCGCGCTCATGCGGTGCCCTGGTCCTTCTCGCCGTCACCGAGTGCGGCTTCCATGTCCTCGGCCTTCTTCATCGCCTCTTCGGCCTCGCGCTTCTTGCGCTCGGCGGCGGCGCGGGCCGTGGCGGCTTCGACCTTCTTGCGGGTCGCGTCCTTCTTCTGGTCGGCGACCTTCTTCTTCTCGGGGTCGACCTCGACCTGGCTCAGCGATTTCGCGGCGTCCTTGACCCCGTCGAAGGCCGAGGCCATCGGGTTGGCGGCCGTCTTGAAGGTCTTCTGCACGTCGCGTACGCCGCTTTCATCCGCCGCCTCGTTCATCGCGCGGCTGAACTCCCGCGCCATGCCCTTGGCCTTGCCGACGAAGCGGCCGACATTGCGAAAGAGCACCGGCAGGTCCTTCGGACCGACGACGATCAGCGCGACGACGCCGATGACCAGAAGCTCGCTCCAGCCGAGGTCGAACATGGTCTCAGACCTTGTCTTTCTCGCTTTCGGGCGTCACGTCCTGAGCGGTCTCGGCCTTGTCGTCCTCCAGCTCCTTGGTGCCTTCCGACACGCCTTTCTTGAACGCGGTGATGCCCTTGCCGACCTCGCCCATCAGCGACGAAATCTTGCCGCGGCCAAAGAGCACCAGCACCACCACGGCGATGAGAAGAAGGCCCGGCAGGCCGATATTGTTGAGCATGATCTCTCTCCTCGAGCGACGCGCCGCCCCTGTCGGCGACTGCGGAATCCAATCGCGTGTCTAGCCGGATCTGCCCCCCTCGAAAAGCGCTGGCAGAGGGGTTTGGTCGGCGTTTCGGCGCATTATTTGACCTCTGATTGTCAAGAGCTTGTCAGTTGACAGGTTTATGTCAGTATCGACGCTCTCGTTCCAGCGAATCGGCCCTCCGTCTTGTCCCGCACCGACCGGCTTTTCGATCTCATGACGCGGCTCAAGGATGGCCGCCTGCACCGGGCCGAAGACCTGGCGCGCGAGATGGGCGTGTCGGTCCGGACGATCTACCGCGACATGGACACGCTCGCGGCCTCGGGCGTGCCGGTCGAGGGCGAGCGCGGACAGGGCTACACCGCCCGCGCGGCGATCACGCTTCCGCCGCTGAACCTGACCGAACCGGAGCTCGAGGCGCTGCAGCTGGGTCTCGCCGCTTTGGCCGAAAGCGGTCTCGAAGATCAGGCCGCCGCCGCGCAGAGCCTCTCGCAGAAGATCGAGGCGGTCCTGCCCGAGGAAACCGGCCAGGCCGCCCGGCGCTTCGGCTTCGCGACCCGCGGTTTTGCCGAAGCCGCGCGCGGCTTCCGTTTCATGCCGGCGGTGCGCGCCGCGATCCGCGCGCGCCAGAAGCTCAGGGTGCGGCTCGCGGGGGCTGAGAAGCCGCACGATCTGCGGCCGCTGCATCTCGACTACTGGGGACGGGTCTGGACCTGCGTGGCCTGGGACGAGACCAGCGAGCGGTTCGAAACGATCCGTATCGACCATATCGAGACGCTCGCTCCCCTGCCCGGCCTCTTCGTGGACGAGGTCGGCAAGCGTTATGCCGATTACCTCGCCACGCGCGACTGATGCGACCGTCGGTCCCTGACGCATACCGATTTACTCAGAACACTTGGAACCGACGGCCGCTTCCGCTTGCGCGGACACACAGGTGAAGCCCGCGGCGAACGGCACCGGGGCTTCCACTCGTTACACCTCGGCAATCGGCCCGAGGGGGCCAGGCCTTTCGCCGGTTACGTCTCTATCCACGAGAGATCGCGCGCCGAGGTTTCACGCAGGTGCAGAAAAATTTTTCGAGCTTGGGTCGCGGTCCCGTCGACGGCGGATCAAGTGACCCGGTCGGGCGGGCGGCGCGATCGCGCCTTATCCGCCGCTTGGGAACACGAAGCAGCGGTCGCGCCGCACAGACAGCCACATCGGCGTGCCGGTCTTCGGCAGAAACACGTTGGGCACCGTCGCTTTCAGCACCTGCCCGTCATGGTCGAGGCGGAACTCAACAAGGCTCTCGGACCCCATGAAACGCGCCCGTTCGACCACCGCACGGGCTGGCGTGCCCTGCAGCGCGGTCGGGTTGGGACCGCGCCCCGCCCGGTCGAAATCGATGCCGACATGCTGCGGACGGAAGACGATATCGACCCGCGCGCCATCCGGCAGACCCGGCGCGAGGAACTGGCCGAAGGGCGTCTCGGTCAGCGCGCCGCGCACCGTTCCGGTGAGCACGTTGATATCCGAGAAGAACGCCACCGCCGCCTTGTCCGCGGGCGCGTTGTAGATGTTGTAGGGCGCGCCCCGCTGCACGATCCGGCCATCGCGCATCAGCGCGATCTCGTCGGCCATGCGCATCGCCTCTTCCGGCTCGTGGGTGACCAGAAGGACGCTGGTGCCCTCTTCCTTGAGGACCGCGAGCGTCTCGTCGCGGATGCCGTCGCGCAGGCGGTTGTCGAGGCCCGAGAAGGGCTCGTCCATCAGCATGATCCGGGGCCTCGGCGCGAGCGCCCGCGCCAGCGCCACGCGCTGCTGCTCGCCACCCGACAGCTCGTGCGGGTAGGCGTCGATGTGATGAGAGAGGCCGACCCGTTCGAGCAACGCCGCCACCCGGGCGCGCTGCTCGGGTTTCGGGCCGCGCAGACCGAAGGCCACGTTCTCGGCCACCGAGAGATGCGGGAAGAGCGCGAAGTCCTGGAACATCAGACCGATGGAGCGCCGCTCGGGCGGCACCCGGAAAACCGTGTCGCAGACGAGCTGGCCATCGACATGGATGGTGCCCGCGTCCTGCATCTCGACGCCCGCGATCATCCGCAGAGTCGTCGACTTGCCGCAGCCCGAGGGGCCGAGAAGACAAATGACGTGACCGGGAAGGATCGACAGAGACACGTCGTCCACCACCCGCCGCCCTTCGTAGGAGCGGACGATGTTGCGGATCTCGAGCCTGGGTACCGGGGCCGTCACGCGCTGCCTTTCGCCTAGAGTCCGATCAAAACCATCGGATTTCCGGGGAGGTAGCAGCCCCTCCGCCCGCTCGCAAGACCACCCGTCACCCCCCGCGCGCATTGGGCGCGGGGGGTGACGGGACGGGTCCGGACAGCCGTTGACCAGGATCAAGGCAGCCGCGCAGCCCGCATCCTAGGCTAAAAGCTCGGGCGAGACAGAGAGGGAGGACCACCATGACACGACATTCGACGGTTTTGGTCTGCGCTGCGAGTTTGGCGCTCGGGCTCGCGGGGCCGGGCAGCGCGCAGGAGATCGGGCGCGACAGCTTCATGGCCCATTGCGCGGTCTGCCACGGCTCGGACGGGACCGGTCACGGGCCGATGGTCGATCTCCTGAAATCCGCGCCGAGCGATCTCACCACCATCGCCGAGCGCAATGGCGGGCGGTTTCCGATCCAGGCCGTCTACGACCTCATCGCCGACTCGGGCCGGCCCCCCGGTCACGGCACCAGCGAGATGCCGATCTGGGGCTCGCGCTTCAACGCCGAGGTGATCGCCAGCGAAGGCGAATACGGAGGGACCGCGACCGGCGTGCCGACCGCCCAGGCGCGCATCCTGGAGCTGGTGTTCTTTCTCGCCACGATCCAGACGCCGATGTGAGCCGCGCCAAGAACCCTATCGGCGCGGCGGATCGGTCAGGAGGTTGATCACCGTCGCGCCGACGATCCAGATCGCCAGCATCAGGAAGGTCGCGAGCCATGGCGAATAGAGCTGGCCGACATAGCTACCAAGTCCGGCAACCAGACCGACGGCGCCGTTTACCCCTTGCAATTCCCGGCGCTTGTTCCTGAAATTCATCTCGGCGCTCCCCCTGTCATGGGACCACCCTAGTCTCGGCAGAGGCGACGCCGCCTTGATCTCGGTCAGACCACTGCGCTCACGGCCTTGGCCAGCCGTGGCAGCTTGGCCTTCTTCAGAAGCGGTCGCATCTCCCAGGGCTCGCCCGAGAGCCGCCGTGCCTCGGCCAGGACCCGGTCGCAGACCGAGGTCACGAGTTCGGGCCGGGCCTGGAAATGACCCAGCAGAAAGCCGTCGGGATCGGCGCGCGAGAGGCCTTCCTCGGCCAGCGTGCCGCGCGGGAAATCCTGAGCGTTGAGCGTGAGGATCACATCGGCGCTGCCCGAGACTGCCGCGGCCAGCACATGCACGTCCGACGGATCGGGCAGCCAGAGCCGTGCTTCCAGCCCCGGCGCGGCCGGCACCTCGGCACACGGCCAGTCGATCCGGAGCCGCGCGATCTCGCTCTCGGCCTGCGCCATGCCCTGGGGTCCGAGCTTGCGCGCCGCGCGCCGCCATTCCTCGAGGATGCGGGCGGACCAGAGCGGCGTGAAGGCGCCGGTGGAGGCAACGCCCAGGAGCACCTCCCGCATCACCGTCGGGTAGAGCACGCAGGTGTCGAGCAGGACCTTCACAGCCGGAAAAACAGCGCCTTGAGATAGCCCGACTCGGCCAGTTGCGGCAGAAGCGGATGGTCCGGCCCGGCAAAGCCGGTATGGACGAGCTGCGCGCGCCGCCCGGCCCGGCCGATGCCGCGCAGGCAGGCGCCGGTGAAGGACGACAGGTCCGCGGCATGGCTGCACGAGCAGAGCACGAGATAGCCGCCCTCCTCGACCAGGGGTGCCGAGAGCCGCGCCACACGCTCATAGGCCCTAAGCCCCGCTTCGAGCGCGGGTTTGGCGGGTGCAAACGCGGGCGGGTCGCAGATCACGACGCCGAACCGCTCGCCCTCCTCGCCAAGCGCGGTCAGCGCGTCGAAGGCGTCGCCCTGGCGGGTCGCGAAGCGCTCGGACAACCCCATGCGCGCCGCGCCGTCCTCTGCCAGCGCCAGGGCCGATGCCGAACCGTCGACCGCGAGCGCCTCGGTGGCGCCACCGGCGAGCGCGGCCAGCGCGAAGCCCCCCACATGCGAAAACACGTCGAGCACGCGCTGGCCCCGCGACAGCCGCGCGGCGAAGCCGTGGTTCGGACGCTGGTCGTAGAAGAGACCAGTCTTCTGCCCGCCGGTCAGATCGGCAAGATATATCGCGCCGTTCATCTCGACCGCGACCGGAGCCTCGGGCGCGGCCCCGAGGAGCACCGCATCCTCGGCATCGAGCCCTTCGAGCTGCCGCCCGCGACTGCCTGCGTTCTTGAGGATGGTGGTCACACCCGTCGCCTCGGCCAGCGCCTCGGACAGCGGTCCGATCATCGCGTCGGCCCAGGCGGCGTTCGGCTGGAGCACCAGCGCGTCGCCGAAGCGATCGACGATCACGCCCGGAAAGCCATCCGCCTCGGCATGGATCAACCGGTAGAACGGCGCGTCATAGAGCCGCTCGCGATGGGCAAGCGCCCGCGCCAGCCGCGCCCGGAGCCAGTCGGCATCGATCCTCGCGTCTTCGTCCCGGTCGAGCACGCGCGCCGCGATCTTCGAGGCGGGCGTCACGCCGACCCAGGCGAGGAATCGCCGCTCGGCGTCCTCGAGCCGCGCGATGGTTCCCGGCGCGAGCGCCTTGGTGCGGCGGTCGAGCACAAGTTCGTTGGCATAGACCCAGGGAAAGCCGCGGCGGATCGCCTGCGGCTTGGCCTTCGGGATCAGGCGGATGGTCGGGGCGTCTGTGGCGGAGGGCGGCGTCATGCTGCCCTCATAGCCGCAGTCGCGGCGGCTGGAAAGCTCAGCCGTTGAGCGCCTGGACAAGGCCGAGGCGCGCGTTCTGATGCCCGCCGGGCTGGCGCAGCTCGTTGCGGATGACCTGGGCCAGATGCGCGGTGAGCCGCACCTTCTGGGTCTGGCCCGCCGCATCCGCCGCGATCGCCGCCGCGCCCCCGAGCGCAAGGAGATCGGCCTCGACCGTGCGGGTCTTGCGCAGGACCGCGCCCGTCGACGGATCGCGCAGCGTGATGTCGAAGACGATCCGGTGCACGCCGCCGGTCGTGTAGCGCGCCTTCTCGGTCAGTCCGTGGAACCGCCGCAGCGTGATCTCGGCCCGCGCGGGCGCCCCCTGCCCCAATGTCGGCTGGCTCGCCGCAAGCCCCGCCTCGAAGAGCGCCTTGACCTGCTGGTGCCGATTGCCCGGCAGATCGCCGCGCCAGACGATATCGCCCTTGGGCAGGTAGGCATTGGCCTCCGACACCACGAGATACTCGGGCACCGACACGTCGAACCCGGTCAGCGCGAAGAGCTGCGCAGGTGCTGCGGCGGTGGGATGTTGGAGGGTCATCGCATCGCGCGTCACGAGGGTATCCGCGCGGGTTGCCGTGTCGACCTGGCCGCAAGCCGTGAGGCCTGCCAGCCCGATCAGGGCGAGGAGCTTCTGCACACCGGTCATTGTCTCACCTTTCTGGTCAGAGCGATTTATGAATTGCACTACAGCCGCTCAAATCGGGCCAGAATGAGGAGCGATTGGCACGAATTCGCGCCATTTTGCCCGGGATCCCCCCGGAATGCGGCGGTTTGCCCGCATTTGCTCCTGATCGGCGGCAAGCGAAATCGACATTGTTGACGTGAGACTGCCCTTGCAAAAACCGGTCCGCAAGCGCGGCGCCGCCCCCGGAAGATGCCGCAACGGCACGTCGAACCGGCCTCACCGGAGAGACACGACAGGCGACGTGCCCGCGGACTTTACTGTTAGCGCTAACCGCGCTAAATGATCTCTCGACGCATCGCGGGCACACCGGCCGCACCGATGCAGCGCCACCTATTCCGGCCGCGCCATAGCAGGAGAACGCCATGAGCCTGAACGCCACCATCGCCAAGGTCACCGAACGGATCGAGGAGCGCTCCGAGACGCGCCGTGCGACCTATCTCGACCGGATGAGCCGCGCTGCCGAGGAAGGCCCGCGCCGCGCCCATCTGAGCTGCGGCAACCAGGCCCATGCCTATGCAGCGATGGGCGGCGACAAGGATGCGCTCGCCGCCGGACGCAGCCCCAATATCGGGATCGTCACAGCCTATAACGACATGCTCTCGGCCCACCAGCCCTTCGAGCGGTTCCCCGATCTCATCCGCGAGGCCGCGCGCGGCGCAGGCGCCACCGCGCAGGTCGCAGGCGGCGTTCCGGCCATGTGCGACGGCGTCACCCAAGGCCAGGTCGGCATGGAGATGTCGCTCTTCTCCCGCGACGTGATCGCGCTCGCCGCCGGTGTGGCGCTCAGCCACAACACCTTCGACGCGGCGATCTATCTCGGTGTCTGCGACAAGATCGTCCCCGGTCTCGTCATCGCCGCGGCGACCTTCGGCTACATCCCGGGCGTGTTCCTGCCCGCGGGCCCGATGACCTCGGGCCTGCCCAACGATCAGAAAGCCAAGGTGCGCCAGCAATTCGCCGCCGGAGAGGTCGGGCGCGACGAGCTGATGAAGGCCGAGATGGAAAGCTATCACGGCCCGGGCACCTGCACCTTCTACGGCACCGCCAACTCCAACCAGATGCTGATGGAATTCATGGGCCTGCACCTGCCCGGCGCGAGCTTCATCAACCCCAACACACCGCTCCGCGACGCGCTGACCGTGGCCGGCACCGAACGCGCCGCCGAGATCACCGCGCTCGGCAACGACTACCGCCCGGTCTCCGAGATCCTCGACGCCAAGGCTTTCGTGAACGGCATCGTCGGTCTGATGGCCACGGGCGGGTCGACCAACCTCGTTCTGCACCTGCCCGCCATGGCCCGCGCCGCCGGGATCGAGCTCGAGCTGCAGGATTTCGACGAGATCTCCAATGTCACGCCGCTGATGGCCAAGGTCTATCCGAACGGCCTCGCCGACGTGAACCATTTCCACGCCGCGGGCGGGCTCGGCTACATGATCGGCGAGCTTCTGAAGGCCGGGCTCTTGCACGAGGACGTCCACACCGTCGCGGGCGACGGGCTGTCGCTCTACACCCAGGAGCCGCGCCTGACCGAAGGCCGCGTCACCTACGCGCCCGGCGCGGGCGAGACGCAGAACGACAAGATCCTGCGCCCCGCCTCGGATCCGTTCCAGAAGACCGGCGGCCTCCAGCAGCTCGGCGGCAATCTCGGCCATGGCATGATGAAGACCTCCGCCGTCGATCCCTCGCGCCATGTGGTCGAGGCCAAGGCCCGCGTCTTCCAGGACCAGGAGTCGGTCAAGGCCGCCTTCAAGGCCGGCGAGTTCACCGAGGACACGGTGGTCGTCGTGCGTTTCCAGGGCCCCTCGGCCAACGGCATGCCCGAGCTGCACTCGCTCACCCCGACCCTCGCCGTCCTGCAGGACCGCGGCCTCAAGGTCGCGCTCGTCACCGACGGGCGGATGTCGGGCGCCTCCGGCAAGGTGCCCTCGGCGATCCATATCTCGCCCGAAGCGGCCAAGGGCGGCCCGCTCGCCCGGGTCCGCGATGGCGACGTGATCCGCGTCGATGCGGTCGAGGGCACGATCGACTGCCTCGCCGAGGATTTCGACAGCCGCGAGCCGGTCCAGGCCGACCTGACCGACAACGGCCACGGTGTCGGGCGCGAACTCTTCGAGGCCTTCCGCCAGAATGTCGGCCTCGCTTCCAACGGCGCGGCGGTGGTGGTCTGACCACCCAAGCTGCTTCTTCTTTTTAAAAATACGCACTCTTCCCTCTCCAACCACGCGGATCCGCCCGATGCTTTCTCCCAAAGACGCCAGCACACGCAGCGAAGCCCTCTGCCGCCTTGCCCCCGTCATCCCGGTCCTGGTGATCGACGATCTCTCCCAGGCCCGTCCCCTGGCCGAAGCGCTGGTCGCGGGCGGTCTGCCGGTGCTCGAAGTGACCCTGCGCACGCCGGTGGCGCTCGATGCGATCGCCGAGATGGCCAAGGTCGAGGGCGGCCGCGTCGGTGCGGGCACGCTTTTGACGCCCGAGGACGTGCGCCGCGCGGTCGAGGCGGGGGCGACCTTCGGCGTCTCCCCCGGCGCCACCGACACGATACTCGACGCTTGCGAGGCCGCTGACCTGCCGCTCCTGCCCGGCGCCGCCACCTCTTCCGAGGTGATGCGCCTCCTTGAGCGCGGCTACACGGTGCAGAAGTTCTTTCCGGCCGAGGCCAATGGCGGCGCGCCCGCGCTCAAGGCCATCGGCGCGCCCCTGCCGCAGGTCCGCTTCTGCCCGACCGGCGGCGTGTCCCTCAAGAACGCGCCGGACTACCTGGGGCTCTCGAACACGCTCTGCGTCGGCGGGTCCTGGGTCGCGCCCAAGGACAAGCTCGCCGCGGGCGACTGGGCGGGGATCGAGGCGCTGGCCCGCGAAGCCGCCGCATTGCCGGTCGCCTGACCGACCGGCCCGGAGATTTTTATCTAAAAATCTCACGCCCCCGCCGCCATTGGCTCAAGATTTTTATCTAAAAATCTTGTGGCGCCGAACCGCCGCCTTATCCGCTGGACGGGGGCGGCGGGCGGCGCTATCCCCCGGGGCGTCACGCGACCGAAGAGGCTCCGATGCCCGATCTCCTGATCGAACTCTTTTCCGAGGAAATCCCCGCCCGCATGCAGGCGCGTGCGTCCGCGGACCTGAAAGCGCGGATGACGGACGGTCTCGTCGAGGCGGGTCTGACCTATGCCCATGCCGAAGCCTTCGCCACGCCGCGCCGCCTGACCCTCGCCGTCGAAGGCCTTCTGGCGCGCTCGCCCGATCAGCGCAAAGAGCGCAAAGGCCCCCGCACCGACGCGCCCGAGAAGGCCATCGAGGGCTTCCTGCGCGGCGCCGGTGTGACCCGCGACCAGCTCGAAGAGCGCGACGACAAGAAGGGCCGCGTCTTCTACGCGATGATCGAGCGTCCCGGACGCGCCGCGCCCGAGATCGTGGCCGAGGTTCTCGAGCGCGTGATCCGCGACTTTCCCTGGCCGAAATCCATGCGCTGGGGCGCGGGATCGCTGCGCTGGGTCCGTCCCCTGCATCGCATCCTCTGCATCCTGACCAATGACGCGGGCGAGGCAGAGATCGTCCCGCTCGACATCGACGGCATCCGCGCGGGCGACCGGACCGAGGGCCATCGCTTCATGGCGCCCGGAGAAATTTCGGTCACGTCTTTCGAGGATTACGAGGCAAAGCTCACCCGCGCGAAAGTGGTCCTGAACCCAGCCACCCGCGCCGAGACCATCGCGCATGATGCCGCCAACCGGTCCTTCGCCATCGGCCAGGAACTGGTCGAGGACCAGGGCCTTCTCGCCGAGGTGGCCGGGCTCGTGGAATGGCCCGTGGTACTCATGGGCGAGATCGGTGCCGAGTTCCTGGACCTGCCGCCGGAAGTGCTCCAGACCTCAATGAAGGAGCACCAGAAGTTCTTCTCGGTGCGCAACCCCCGCAGCGGCCGGATCGAGCGCTTCGTGACGGTGGCCAATCGCGAGACCGCCGATGACGGCGCGACGATCCTCGCGGGCAATCAGAAGGTGCTGTCCGCGCGTCTGAGCGATGCCAAGTTCTTTTGGGAAAACGATCTGCGCATCGCCCGCGACCAGCGCATGAAGCCCTGGCTCGACCAGCTTGCGAACGTCACGTTCCACAACAAGATCGGCTCGCAACGCGCTCGGATCGAAAGGATTTCCAAGCTCGCGCGTACGCTGGCGCCGCGCGTCGGCGCCGATCCGAAACTGGCCGCGCAGGCCGCCGAGATCGCCAAGGCCGACCTTGCCTCGGAGATGGTCTACGAGTTCCCGGAACTTCAGGGGCTTATGGGGCGCTATTACGCCGAGGCCGCGGGTCTCGACAGCGCCGTCGCGGCGGCGGCGCAGGAGCATTACGCGCCCTTGGGGCCGTCCGACAGCGTCCCGCGCAAGCCCGTCTCGGTCACCGTCGCGCTCGCCGACAAGATCGACACGCTCGCCGCGTTCTGGGCCATCGACGAAAAGCCCACCGGCTCCAAGGACCCCTTCGCGCTCCGCCGTGCCGCGCTCGGCGTGATCCGCCTGATCCTCGAGAACAGGCTGCGCCTGCCGCTCTTGCGCTATCTCGAAGGCCAGCTAGTTCAGATCAAGACCTCGGCCAGCAGCGACGACCTGCCCGACATGGCCGTCCCGAAGCTGCGAGACCTCCTGGAAGAGATCGCCGATCACGGTGTCTTCGGCACCGCCCTGGAAACCGTTCTCGAAGCGCTACATCCCGAGGATCGCGAGCCGGTCGATGACGTGATGTCGAGCGTGCCGGACAAATCCGCCGATCTTCTGGGCTTCATCCATGACCGCTTGAAGGTGTTCCTGCGCGACGAGGGATTGCGGCATGACGTGATCGACGCCTGTCTCGCGATGCCCGGAACCGATGACCTGACGCTGCTCGTCACCCGCGCCCGCGCGCTCCAGGCGGTGCTCGACACCGAGGATGGCGAGAACCTCGTGCAGGGCTTCAAACGGGCCAACAACTTCCTGACGCAGGCCGAGACCAAGGACGGGGTCGAATACAGCTTCGGCGCCGACCGCAAATTCGCCGAAACCGATGCGGAGCGCGCGCTTTTCGACGCCCTCGATGCGGCCGAGGCCAAGATCGCCCCGGCGATGAACGCCGAGGATTTCGGAACCGCCATGGCCGCCATGGCCGCGCTGCGCCCGTCGGTCGATGCGTTCTTCGACACCGTTCAGGTCAATGCCGACAGCGAGATTCTCCGCCGCAACCGTCTCAACCTGCTCAGCCGGATCCGCACGACCTGCCTCTCGGTCGCCGACCTCACGCGCCTCGAAGGCTGACGCGCAAAGTCAGGCTTGCATGACAGACTGACAGGCGTATTGTGCCTGACATGGCAGATGCTGCAGCGCAGAATTTCGATCTGGAAGATATCCGGACGACCCTGATCACTCCCACGGCTCCGATCCAGTCCGCGACGCATGGAGGCCGTGCGAAGTGTTTGCAGCGCCTCGCCCGGCTGGATCTGCCGGTGCCGCGCACCGTGGCGCTTTCCTTCGACGTGGTGCATGAAATTGCCCATGGGCAGATGCCCGACATCCCCGATCTCCTGTCGAAATTCGATCCCGGCGCGCTGCTCTGCGTCCGGCCGTCCTCGGAGGATCCCGACTGGGGCGGTCCGGGCACGGTGCTGAATGTCGGCATGAACGACGCGGCCTATGTGGAATTGTCGGACCGGATCGGCCGCGAGGCCGCCGCCGGGCTGTACCAGCGCTTCGTGCAATCCTACGCGATACATGTCGCCCGGCTCGACCCCGATCTTTTCGACGAGGATGGCGGCACGAGCGGCTCCGAAGGCCTGAGCGCCGCGCTCGCCGCCTTCGAGGAAGAGGCCGAAGAGCACTTCCCGCAAAGCCCCGAGGTGCAGCTGGCCCAGGTGCTGCGGTCGATGGCACGGGCCTGGGAAGGCACCTCGGCGCGGCTCCTGCGCCAGGCCCGCGGCGCGCCCGCCGATGCCGGTCTGGGGCTCGTGGTTCAGGAAATGGCGCTCGGGCTCGGACGCGGCGAGTGTGGCTCGGGCGTGTTCCAGTTGGTTGACAGTGAAACCGGGCTTCTGCAGGTCACCGGGCGCTACCTGAGCCAGAGCCAGGGCCGCGAGGCGCTCGAAGGCCAAGGGGCGATCTTCCTTGCGCGCGACCCGCGCGGGCCGTCCCTGGAAGAGCTCGACCCCGCCGCGTTTGCCGAACTGAAAAGCCACGCGGCGCTGATGCGGCGTCGGCTTCGCGCCGAGATGCAGATCGAGTTCACGCTGGAGAACGGCAAGCTGTCGATCCTCGACGGGGTCGTCGTGCAGCGCTCGGCGCGCGGAGCGGTGCGCATCGCCGTGCGGCTCTGCGAAGACGGGATCATCACGCCGCAGGAAGCGGTCCTCCGGGTCGAGCCGCAGACGCTGACCGCGCTCCTGCACCGGCAGGTCGATCCCAAGGCTGCGCGCGACGTCGTCGGACAGGGCATTGCCGCCTCGCCCGGCGCGGCATCGGGGCGGATCGTCTTCACCGCCGCCGATGCGCAGGCGAGCCAGTCGCGCGGCGAAAACTGCGTGCTCGTCCGGCGCGAGACCTCGCCCGAGGATGTGCGCGGCATGCATGCCTCGGTCGCGGTCCTGACCGAGCGCGGCGGCATCACCAGCCACGCTGCGGTGATCGGGCGCGGCATCGGCCTGCCTTGCGTCGTCGGTGCTGCGCGGATGAAGCTCAGCCCCGAGGACCGCACGCTCCGGACCGAGGATGGCCGCGTCCTGACCGAGGGCGAGATCATCACCGTCGACGGCACCAATGGCGAGGTTCTCCTCGGCGCGCCCAAGATGCTCGAGGCGCGGCTCGACGATGCCTTCCGCACGCTCCTGTCCTGGGCCGATGCGGAGCGCGATATCGGCATCCGCGCCAACGCCGATACGCCGTCGGACGCGCAGACCGCCCGGAATTTCGAGGCCGAGGGGATCGGCCTCTGCCGCACCGAGCACATGTTCTTCGAGCCCGGTCGCCTGACCGTGATGCGCGAGATGATCTTTGCCGACCGCGCCGATGACCGGCGCGAGGCGCTGGAGCGGCTCCTGCCGATGCAGCGGGCGGATTTCATCGAGCTCTTCCGCATCATGCAGGGCCTGCCGGTCTGCATCCGGCTTTTCGATCCGCCGCTCCACGAGTTCCTGCCGACCGACCGCCAGGGCCTGCGCGATCTGGCCGATGCGCTCGACCTGCCGGTCTCGGTCGTCACGCGCCGGGTGCGCGAGATGGGCGAATACAACCCGATGCTGGGTCTGCGCGGCGTCCGGCTCGGCATCACCGTGCCCGAGATCTACGACATGCAGGCCCGCGCGATCTTCGAGGCCACGCTCGAGGCGAGCCGAGACGGCGCGCCCGTGGTGCCCGAGGTGATGATCCCGCTGGTCTCGACCCGCCGCGAGGTCGAGATCGTGCGCGCCCGGATCGACGCCGTGGCCGCCGCGGTGCGGACCGAGCGCGGGCGCAGCTTCACCTATCGCTTGGGCGTGATGGTCGAGACGCCCCGCGCCTGCCTGCAGGCGGGTGAGATCGCGCAGCACGCGCATTTCCTGTCCTTCGGAACGAACGACCTGACCCAGATGACTTACGGCCTCTCGCGCGACGATGCGGGGCGGTTCATGTCGGATTACGTGGCGCAGGGTGTCTTCCCAGAGGACCCGTTCCACCGCCTCGACCGCGATGGCGTCGGCGAGCTTCTGACCATCGGGCTGGAGCGCGGACGGCGCGGACGCGCGGGAATCACCGTGTCGATCTGCGGCGAGCACGGGGGCAATCCCGACTCGATTGCCTTCTGTCGCGAGGCCGGATTCGACTATGTCAGCTGCTCTCCCTTCCGCGTTCCGGTGGCGCGACTCGCTGCCGCACAGGACGCGATCCGCCACAAGATCGAGCGGAGCTGACCCGAATCGCCACAACATACAGAAGCCGAATCAATGAGATCGGCGATTCTCAGCCGACACGGCGGCTGTCAAACTAGATCTTGGGAACCTCATCGAATAGGTGATGCGGCGATCGGGAGGCACGTCCCCACGGCCTCCAAAACTGCTGCTACACGATGAGGACACCAATGGTTCGCTTTCTAGTTTCTGCGCTTGTGGCGCTTTGCGTCGCACAGCCGGGCTTGGCACAGGCAGCCGAGTCCGACATGGGAAATCTTCTGCGCGAGGAGAGCCGCGCGCTGAACGCGGCTGCCAGCGCGCATCTGCAACGCATGGTCGAGCCCGCCCCCGAGGGCGCTGTGAAGGCCCTGCAATATTCCAAAAACTGGCTCAGCACCCAATCGTTCCGTGAAGGCGGATCGGAATGGGAATGCCTGGCCGAAGCTCTTTACTTCGAGGCCCGCGGCGAGACCGTGAAAGGCCAATTCGCCGTGGCCGAGGTCATCCTGAACCGCGTCGACAGCCCGCGCTACCCGAACTCGATCTGCGGCGTCGTCAACCAGGGCACTGGCCGCAAATATGCCTGCCAGTTCACCTATACCTGCGACGGCCTCCCCGAGACCATCGCCGAGCCCGCCGCCTTCCGCCAAGTCGGCAAGGTCGCCCGCCTCATGGTCGAAGGCGCACCGCGCCAGCTGACCGACGGCGCCACCCACTATCACACCACCGCCGTGAGCCCGAACTGGGCGCGCAGCTTCCCGATGACCGCCAAGATCGGCGTGCACCGGTTCTACAAGCAGCCGATCCGGCTGAGTTCGAACTGAACGCAAAGGCAGCCCGGCGGTTCCGCCGAGCCAAGAGAAACGCAGACATAAGTCGGTTTCGAGCGGTGACGGGGCGTGTTCCACTGGAACCGCCCCGTTTCGCATCTGTATGATGGCGGCGTGACCTGATCGAAATGGGGACCCATGGTCTCGGAAGTACGCCTCGCCTTCGCGCATCCCGCCGAGCGCGCCATCGCCACCGCCGGAGACGATCCGCGCGACCGTATCTCGGTGCGCGACCATATCGTCGAGGTCGAGATCGGTGCCTTCCAGGCCGAGCGTGGCACGACGCAGCGCGTCTGTTTCAACGTCGTGGTCGAGGTGGAGCCCTTCACCGGACCGCTCGATGACGATGTCGACCGCATCCTCTCCTACGACCGCGTGACCGAGGCGATCGCCGCCGAGCTGGCCTCCGAGCGGGTTAACCTGCTCGAGACCCTGGCCGAGGGCATCGCGACGCGCATCCTCGCCGAGCCGCAGGCGCTGCGCGCCTTCGTGCGGATCGAGAAGCTCGACCGTGGGCCCGGCGCGCTCGGCGTCGAGATCGTCCGCTCGCGGGCCGATCTCGGAGATCGCGCCGCCGCGCTGGCCGAGGAGCGGCCGCATCCGCGCGTCGTCTATCTCTCGAACGCCGCGATTGACGACGCCCGGCTGAACGTCTGGATCGACGCCTTCATCGCCGAAGGTGCGCCGGTGATCCTCTGCGTGGGTCTGCCTGACGCAGAGCCCCCCCGGCCGCTCGCGCCACATAAATGGGTGGAACGGCGCATCGCGCTTCTCGCCATCGAGCAGAACGGCTGGCGGGTCGCAGCGCGCGACGAGCGCGCCAAGGTGGTCGCCACGCGGACCGAGCTCGACTGGGCGATGAAGAACGGCCAGGTCTGCCTCTGGGCGCCGTCCAAGATGGTTCTCGACGCGACCGAAGGCCCGATGGGCGCGCATCCCGACCCCTTGGCGCTCACGTCGTGGTTCGCGGGCCGCATGGAGGCCTGCGAGTTGATCATGCTGGGTGCGCCCGCTCCCACCGGTGAGACGACGGTGCCCCTGCGCGCGCTCGCTCTCGACGAGATGCCGGGGTGAACCGGCGCGACGCCGAAATCCGAACCGGATTTCGCGCGGATTTCGAATCGAAATCCGGCCGCCCTTGATGCGCTTGCGCTTTTGCCACATCCACGCGCCATGAGTTCTCGCTTTCGCCCCCTGCCCCTCCTCGACCGTCTCGCCCCGTCCGACGCCCATCCCTTGGCGGGCGGCCCCGTCCTCTTCACCCATGTCGAAGACCGGGAGAGCGGAGACATCTGTCGGCTCGCCGACTTGCCCAATGACATCCGCGCCGCCCTGACCGCGCCGCGCGCGCCGCTTGCGGGCCTGTCGATGGACCGGCCGCGCGTCATGGGCATCCTGAACGTCACGCCCGACAGCTTTTCCGACGGTGGCCAGCATTTCTCGGTTCGGGCCGCGGTCGCGCGCGGGCGCGCGATGCTCGCCGAAGGCGCGGATATCCTCGATATCGGCGGCGAAAGCACCCGTCCCGGCGCCGCCGAGGTGCCCGTCGCAGAAGAGATCGCCCGTGTCGTGCCTGTGATCGAAGCGCTCGCGGCCGAGACCCGGGCGCCGATCTCCATCGATACCCGCAAGGCCCGCGTCGCCGAGGCCGCGCTCGCTGCGGGCGCGACACTTGTCAACGATGTCTCGGCGATGAGCTTCGATCCCGAGATCGCCGCTGTCACCGCCGAGGCCGGTGCCGCGCTCTGCCTGATGCATGCGCAGGGCACGCCCGAGACCATGCAGGAGGCGCCGCGCTACGATGACGTTCTGGGCGAGGTCGCGGACTACCTCGCAGAGCGCGTCAGCGCGGCCATCGACGCCGGGATCGCGAAGGACCGGGTCTGCGTCGATCCCGGCATCGGCTTCGGCAAGAACCTGCTTCACAACCTCGCGCTCCTGCGCGGGATCGCGCTTTACCATGGGCTCGGCTGTCCGATCCTGCTCGGCGCCTCGCGCAAGCGCTTCATCGGCACTGTTTCAAATGTGACAGAGCCCGGCGAAAGGATGCCGGGATCGCTCGGCGTGGCGCTTGCCGCCGCCGCGCAAGGGGTGCAGATTCTGCGCGTGCATGACGTGGCCGAGACCGCGCAGGCGCTCCGCCTCTGGGCGGCGATCGGGCAAGGAGAGAGCTATGGGACGTGAGCTGTTTGGCACCGACGGGGTTCGGGGCCGCGCCAATACGCATCCGATGACCGCCGAGATGGCGCTCGCCATCGGCGCCGCGGCGGGGCGCTATTTCCGCCGCGAGCGCGGCGGCGTGCACCGCGTGGTGATCGGGAAGGACACGCGCCTCTCGGGTTACATGTTCGAGAATGCGCTGACCGCGGGGCTGACCTCGACCGGGATGTCGGTCCTGCTCCTGGGTCCGGTGCCGACACCGGCGGTGGGTCTTCTGACCCCGTCGATGCGGGCCGATCTGGGCATCATGATCTCGGCCAGCCACAACCCCGCCCCCGACAACGGGATCAAGTTCTTCGGCCCCGACGGGTTCAAGCTGTCGGACGAGGCCGAGGAAGAGATCGAGGCGCTGGTGGCGGCGGGGGTCGAGCCGGCCCAGGCCGACAATATCGGCCGCGCAAAGCGGATCGACGACGGCCGCTTTCGGTACCAGGAGCGGGTGAAATCCACCCTGCCTGCGGGGCTGAGCCTCGAAGGGCTCAAGGTGGTCGTCGACTGCGCCAATGGTGCCGCCTACCGGACCGCGCCCGAGGTGCTCTGGGAGCTTGGTGCCGAGGTCATCCCGGTCGGCGTCTCGCCGAACGGGCTCAACATCAACGATGCCTGCGGATCGACCAAGCCGCAGGTCGCCGCCGAGACCGTGGTCGCGCACGGCGCCGATGTCGGCATCTGCCTCGATGGCGATGCCGACCGGGTGATCCTGATCGACGAGACCGGGCGCGTGGCCGATGGCGACCAGATCATGGCGCTGATGGCGGCCCGCTGGGCCGAGGATGCGCGGCTTCGCGACGGCACGCTGGTCGCGACCGTGATGAGCAATCTCGGGCTCGAGCGGTTCTTGGAAGCGCGCGGTCTGAGGCTCGAGAGAACCGGGGTCGGCGACCGCTATGTCGTCGAGGCGATGCGCCGCGGCGGCTGGAACCTCGGTGGCGAGCAGTCGGGTCACATCGTGATGACCGATTTCGCGACCACCGGCGACGGTCTGATGGCCGGGCTGCAGTTCCTGGCCGAGATGAAGCGCACCGGGCAGCCCGCCTCGCGGCTCAGCCAGAATTTCGAGCCGGTGCCGCAGATGCTGCGCAACGTTCGCTACACCGCAGGCCAGGCGCCGCTCGAGACGGCCGCGGTGCAGGAGGCGATCCGCGACGCGGAGGCCGAGATGGGCGCGCGCGGGCGGGTCCTCATCCGCAAGTCCGGTACCGAGCCGCTGATCCGGGTGATGGCCGAATGCGAGGACGAGGCGCTCCTGACCCGGCTCGTGGATGGCATCGTCGCCGAGGTCGAACGCGCCGCTTGACCCGGGCGGTGACGGAAACCGATCCGGTTTCCGCGCGAAATCCGGTCCGGATTTCGGCCAGCGCTCGGCTCAGGCGTAGATCTGCGCGATCCGCGTAAGCGCCTGCTCGGGCGGCAGTTCCTCGCTCTCGCCGGTGCGGCGGGAGGTCAGCTCGACCACGCCGTTCTTCAGCCCGCGCGGGCCCACGGTGATCCGCCAGGGCAGCCCGATCAAGTCCATCGTCGCGAATTTCGCGCCCGCCCGCTCGTCGCGGTCGTCGTAGAGCGGATCGAGGCCCATCGTGACCAGGCTGTCATAGAGCGCATGGCAGGCCGCGTCGGCCTCGGCATCGCCCTGCTTGAGGTTCACGATGCCGACATGGAAAGGCGTTACGCCCTCGGGCCAGATGATCCCCTTGTCGTCATGGCTGGCCTCGATGATCGCGCCCAGAAGACGGCTGACGCCGATCCCGTGCGAGCCCATGTGGACCGGCACCTGCTTGCCCTCGGTATCGACGACGGTCGCGCCCATCGGCTCGGAATACTTGGTGCCGAAATAGAAGATCTGCCCGACCTCGATGCCGCGCGCGGTGCGGCGGCGCTCTTCGGGGATCTGGGCGAAGACCTCCGGATCGTGGGTCTCGTCGGTGCGGGCGTAGCGCGAGGTGAACTCCTCGAGCACGGCGCGGCACGCCTCGACGCTGTCATAGTCGATCTCACGGTCGCCGAATTTCAGATCGGTGATCTCGCTGTCGTAGAACACCTCGGACTCGCCCGTTTCGGCCAGCACCAGGAACTCATGCGTGTCGTCGCCGCCGATCGGTCCGCTGTCGGCGCGCATCGGGATCGCCTGCAGGCCCATCCGCTCGTAGGTGCGCAGGTAGCTCACCAGGTGCCGGTTATAGGCGTGAAGCGCGTCCTCTTTGGTCAGGTCGAAATTGTAGCCGTCCTTCATCAGGAACTCGCGGCCCCGCATCACTCCGAAGCGCGGGCGGATCTCGTCGCGGAACTTCCACTGGATGTGGTAGAGCGTCAGCGGCAGGTCGCGGTAGCTCGACACGTGGCTGCGGAAGATGTCGGTGATCAGCTCTTCGTTGGTCGGACCGTAGAGCATGTCGCGGTCATGCCGGTCGCGGATGCGCAGCATCTCGGGACCGTAAGCGTCGTAGCGCCCGCTCTCGCGCCAGAGATCGGCCGATTGAAGCGTCGGCATCAGCATCGGGATATGGCCCGCGCGGACCTGCTCTTCATGCACGATCTGCTCGATCCGCTTGAGCACCTTGTAGCCCAGGGGCAGCCACGAATAGATGCCCGCCGAGGCCTGCTTGATCATGCCCGCGCGCAGCATGAGCCGGTGCGACACGATCTGCGCCTCGGACGGCGTTTCCTTCAGAACCGGCAGGAAATAGCGGGACAGGCGCATGGTCAGACCTCTTGGAGCCTTTGGATTGGCCGCGAGGTGTAGGGGAAAGCGCGCGCGCCTTCAATCCGCTGCGAACGGCTTGACGCGAGGCACCCGCGAAGGCTTCCTGCCGCTCCGAAGATCAGGAGAGCCGCCATGCAGACGATCGAGGAACCGGCCCGGCGCATCCCCGTGGCCGCCCGTGCCGAGGTGGTCGTGATCTGCGGCGGCCCCGGCGGTCTGGCGGCGGCGCTCGCGGCCGCGCGCGAGGGCGCCGACACCCTGCTGATCGAGCGCTTCGGCTGTCTCGGCGGCAATATCACCGTCGTGGGCGTCGAGGGCTTCGCCTGGTATCGCCACGAGGCCACCGTCGAGGCCGGGGGCCTCGGGCGCGAGTTCGAGGATCGGGCCCGCGCGATGGGCGCCGCGGTGCCGGAAAGCCAGTCGCTGAGCTATGAGCTCGACGCCGAGGGCTTCAAGCTCGTCGCCGACACTCTGGCCGAAGAGGCGGGCGTGCGCGTCATGATGCACCGGCTCTTCGTGGCACCGGTGATGGAGGGCAGCCGGATCATTGGGGTGATCGTCGAAAGCAAGGCCGGGCGCGAGGCGATCCTCGCAGACGTGGTGATCGACGCCACGGGCGATGCGGATGTCGCGTTCCGCGCGGGCGCGCCCTGCCGCACCACCCCGGTCGAGGAGATGCAGGCGGCCTCGGTGATGTTCCACCTCGCGGGCGTCGACAAGCGCCGGTTTCTCGAGGGCGTGCGCGCCGATCCGCAGACCTATGCGGACTGGTCCTCTGGCGAGTGGCAGGTCGAGACGGACGGCAAGGAGGACGCGATGTACTCGCCCTTCCTGGGCAAACCGTTCGAGGCGGCCCGGCGCGACGGCGTGATCCCCGCCGATCTGACCACCATCGGCGGCACATGGGGCGCCGTGCACGACACCGGCGAGATGACCTATATGAACCTCGTCCATCTCGCGGGCTGCGACGGGCTCGATCCCGACAGCCTCACCCGCTTCGAGATCGAGGGGCGGCGGCAGGCGATGGCGGCCATCGACGCGCTCCGCGCCTATACGCCCGGTTGCGAGGACGCGCGGCTGAGGAATTTCGGCATGTCCATCGGCATCCGCGACACCCGCAAGATCGCCGCGGTCTACGACATGACCGAGGCGGATGTGCGGGGCGAGGCCCGCTTTGCGGACAGCATCGGGATCTATCCCGAATTCATCGACGGCTACGGCGTGCTGATCCTGCCCACCACGGGCCGCTACATGCACATCCCCTATCGCGCGCTCCTGCCACAGGGCGTCGAGGGGCTCTTGGTGGCCGGGCGCGCCATCGGCGGCGACCGGATCGCCCACGCGGCGACCCGCAACATGGCCTGCTGCGCCGTCACCGGCCAGGGCGCGGGCGTCGCTGCCGCGCTCGCGGTCCGGAGCGGCGTCCCCCCGTCTGAGATCGCGCGCGACGCGGTGCAGGATGCGCTGGTGCGACAGGGCGTGCGGATCGCGTGATCCACGCCAACAGTCCCGTGATATAACAGCGGGTTGTCACCGTCTGCGCAACAGTAGACAAAGGCATCATCATTCCTGCGGTCAGGAGACGGGACGTGGCTCTGAGCGTGCGCCAGCAGACGACCTATTGGGGGATCGCCGCCGCGATCCTCCTGGCGGTGCTGTGGCTCCTCGGCGACGTTCTCCTGCCCTTCATCCTCGGCATGGCCATCGCCTATTTCCTCGACCCGCTTGCGGATCGGCTGGAAGCGGCGGGCACCTCGCGGCGGGTCGCGACCGCGATCATCACCCTGGGCGCGCTCTTCGTCTTCGTGGTTCTGGCGCTTCTGGTGATCCCGGCGCTGGTGCGCCAGGCCGGTCAGCTGATCGAGACCGCGCCCGAGCTGACCCAGCAACTCCAGGCCTTTCTGACCGAGCGCTTCCCGGGCTTCGAGGGTGCCGAGAGCATCATGCGCGACACGTTGCAGGATCTCGGCCAGGCGGTGCGCGAGCGCGGCGGAGCGCTCCTGAAGACGGCGCTGACCTCGGCCGCGACGCTGATCGACCTCGTCCTGCTCTTTGTCATCGTGCCGGTCGTGTCGGTCTACCTGCTGATGGACTGGGACAACATGGTAGCGCGGGTCGACGACCTTTTGCCGCGCGAGCACGCGCCGGTGATCCGCGAGCTGGCCCGGGACATCGACCGGACGCTTGCGGGGTTCATCCGCGGCATGGGCACGGTCTGCATCATCCTCGGCGTCTACTATGCGGTCGCGCTGATGCTCCTCGGGCTGCAGTTCGGTCTCGTGGTCGGCGTTGCCGCAGGCTTCCTGACCTTCATCCCCTATGTCGGCGCCATCGTCGGAGGCGTCCTGGCGATCGGGCTCGCGCTCTTCCAGTTCTGGGGCGACTGGGTCTGGATCGTCGCGGTCTGGGCGGTCTTCCAGTCCGGGCAATTCGTCGAGGGCAATTTCCTGACTCCGAAACTCGTGGGCGACTCGGTCGGGCTGCACCCGGTCTGGCTGCTTCTCGGCATGTCGGTCTTCGGCACGCTCTTCGGCTTCGTGGGTCTTCTGGTCGCGGTGCCGATCGCCGCCGCGCTCGGCGTCGTCGCCCGCTTCGTCGTCAACCGCTACAAGCACAGCGAGCTCTATCTCGGAGATGGGGCCGACGAGGGCGAAAGATGAGTTCGCAGCGCCAGGCCCCGCTGCCCCTCGACCTGCCGAGCCGGGCCGCCCTCGGGCGCGGCGATTTCTTCGTCGCCGAGGCCAACGCGATGGCGGTGGCGCAAGTCGATGGCTGGCGGAGCTGGCCCGGCGGCAAGCTGGTGCTCGCGGGGCCGCGTGGCTCCGGCAAGACCCATCTCGCCCATGTCTGGAGCGCCGAGAGCGGCGCGCTCATCGTCTCGGCCGGCGATCTTGCCGGCTCCGACATTCCCCGGCTGACGCGCCGGGCGCTCTGCGTCGAGAATGTCGACCGCATCGCGGGCGATCCCGAAGCCGAGGAAGCGCTGTTCCACGTCCACAACCTCGCGCTTGCCGAACGGCAGCCGCTCCTCATGACCGCGGCGAGCCCGCCCTCGAACTGGGGCATCACCCTGCCCGACCTCGCCAGCCGGATGATGGGCACGCAGGTGGCGCGGCTCTCGAAACCCGACGACCAGCTCCTGACGGCGGTTCTGGCCAAGCTCTTCGCCGACCGCCAGATCGTGCCCGCGCTGGATGTCATCCCCTACCTCGTGCGCCACATGCGGCGCTCCTTCGACATGGCCGGACAGATCGTCTCGGCGCTCGACCAGGCCGCGCTCGGCACGCCCAAAGGCGTGACGCGCAGTCTCGCCCGGCGTGTGCTGGTCGAGATCGATCCGCCCGACGCGCCGTGATCTCTGTCATGGAAGCGTCACACGAGACGCGGTAAGGACTGATCCATGTCCGATGCTGATTTCCTCCATTCCCCGCGCCCCAAACCGGTCGAGCTGCCCGAGCTCGATCCCACGAGCCCCGACCGGTTCCTGAACCGCGAGCTGAGTTGGCTGGCCTTCAACTGGCGGGTGCTGGAAGAGGCCGAGAACCCGCGCGTTCCGCTCTTGGAACGGGTGCGGTTCCTGTCGATCTCGGCCTCCAATCTCGACGAGTTCTACAACGTCCGTGTCGCGGGCCTGCGCGAGCTGGCGATGGCCGGCAACACCACGCCCGCCGCCGATGGGCTGACCCCCGCCCAGCAGCTCGTGAAGATCAACGAGAACGCGCGGCGGCTGATGCAGCGCCAGCAGGATGTCTACGCCGCGCTGCGCGACGAGATGGAGACCGCCGACATCTGCATCGTCGCACGGGACAAGATCACCAAGGAAGACAAGGGCTATCTCGCGGATGCCTTTCTCGACAAGGTCTTCCCGGTGCTCTCGCCCCTGGCCATCGACCCGGCCCACCCCTTCCCCTTCATCGCCAATCTCGGCTACTGCCTCGCGCTGCAACTCGAGCGCGGCAAGGAGAAGAAGAGCCTTCAGGCGGTGCTTCCGATCCCGCAGCAGATCAACCGCTTCATGCGCCTCCCCTCCGAGGAGGGCCAGCACCGGTTCATCCTTCTCGAAGACGTGCTGCTTCTGCACATCGATAGCCTCTTTCCCGGCTACAAGGTGCGCGATCATTTCTCGTTCCGCGTGCTGCGCGACAGCGATCTCGAGGTCGAGGAAGAGGCCGAGGATCTCGTGCGCGAGTTCGAGGTTGCGCTCAAGCGCCGTCGCCGCGGCGAGGTGGTGCGGCTGACCGTCTCCAAGGACGCGCCGCAGGCGCTGAAGCGCGTGGTCATGGACGAGCTGCACGTGCGCGAGGACGAGCTCATCGAGATGCACGGCATGATCGGCATCGTCGACACCAAGGAGCTGGTGCTGGGCGACCGCCCCGATCTTCTCTGGCCGACCTTCACGCCGCGCGTGCCCGAGCGGGTGCAGGACCATGACGGCGACATGTTCGCGGCGATCCGCCAGAAGGACATGCTGCTGCACCACCCGTACGAGACCTTCGACATGGTGGTGCGGTTCCTCAAGCAGGCCGCCGCCGATCCGAACGTGGTGGCGATCAAGAACACGCTCTACCGGACCTCGTCCAACTCGCCTATCGTCGACGCGCTCTGCGAGGCCGCCGAGGACGGCAAGTCGGTGACCGCGCTCGTCGAGCTCAAGGCCCGCTTCGACGAGGCCGCCAATATCCGCCAGTCCCGCAAGCTCGAGCGCTCCGGCGCGCATGTGGTCTACGGCTTTCTCGACTGGAAGACCCATACCAAGATCGCCTCGGTCGTCCGGCGCGAGGGCGACAAGCTCGTCACCTACACCCATTACGGCACCGGCAATTACCACCCGATCACCGCCAAGATTTACACCGACCTGAGCTTCTTCACCTGCGACCTGGCGCTCGGACGCGACGGCTCCAAGGTCTTCAACTACCTCTCGGGCTACGCCTTTCCCGAGGGGCTGGAGAACCTGTCGATCTCGCCGCACACGCTGAAATCCACGCTTCTGGAGCGGATCGAGGACGAGATCGCCTTTGCCAAGGCCGGGAAACCCGCGCAGATCTGGGCCAAGATGAACGCGTTGATCGAGGCCGACATGATCGACGCGCTCTACCGTGCGAGTCAGGCGGGCGTGCAGATCGACCTGGTGATCCGCGGCATCTGCGGGCTCAGGCCCGGCGTGAAGGGGCTCTCGGACAATATACGGGTGAAATCCGTGGTGGGCCGGTTTCTTGAGCATTCCCGCATCGCCTGTTTCGGCAACGGCCACGGCCTGCCGCACAAGAAGGCGCGGGTCTACATCTCCTCGGCGGACTGGATGGGCCGCAACCTCAACCGCCGGGTCGAGGTTCTGGTCGAGATCAAGAACGACACGGTGAAGGCGCAGATCGTCAGCCAGATCATGGCCGCGAACCTCGCCGACGTGGCGCAGAGCTGGGTCCTGCAGCCCGACACCACGTGGGAGCGCAAGCCCATCGAGGAAGGCACCTTCGCCTTCTCCTGTCACCGCTTCTTCATGGAGAACCCCTCGCTCTCGGGCCGCGGCTCGGCGGGCGCGGCGGACGTGCCGCAACTGACCCATACCGACGCCGACTGAGCGACCGGTCGGTCACGGCCGCCCCATCTGCGGCTGCCCGAGGACGAGACCGTCCCGCGCGCGACATCCCTTACACTGCACCCCGCTCACCGCCGAGTGACCGGGGTCACAGCCTCCGCGCCCTCTCCCTGCTAGCAACAAGGGGCCCCTGCGCCATCGCCTCCCGGCGGTGGTGCGGACCGGCAAGCGGAAGGCCCCTCAATGCTCGAACCTTTTCTGTCCAAAGTCCTGGTCCTGTCCGGACTGATCGGAGTGCTCTTGTATCTTGGCGCTTATTTCGCGCTGCAAATGCGGCTGATTTCGGGGACGGGGTTTCTCTACCCGCTCCTGAACCTCGTTGCGGCGGGATGCGTGCTGATCGACCTGCAACGGCATTTCAACCTGTCGTCCTTTCTGATCCAGGTGAGCTGGATCGCGATCAGCCTCGCCGGGCTGGCGCGCGTCTCGTACCAGTGCAGACGGATCTCCCTCACCTCCGAGGAAGAAAGCTTCGCGGCCTCGAAGCTCCCGACCGCGCCGCGCTATCTGGTGCGCCGCCTGCTCGATGCGGGGCGCTGGGTCGATCTGCCCGAGGGCTGGGTGCTGGCGCGGCGGGGATTGCCCTTCGACAACCTCGTCTACGTGGTGCGCGGCTCGGTCGCCTGCGGTCTCGAGGGCGAGCCCCGCTATGTCTACGGCGCCGACCGCTATCTCGGCGAGCTGACGGTCCTGTCGGGCGAACCTGCGAGCGCCACATGCGTCACCGCGTCGCCCTGCCGCTGCCTGCTGGTCGATGCCGACCGGCTGCGCAAGCTCGCCGCCATGGACGAGCGCCTGCGGGTGGCGCTTGAGGCGAGCTTCTTCGAGGATGTCTATCGCAAGATGATCGAGGCCGACGACACCGTGTCGACGCTGATCTGCGAGCTGGCCGAGGCGCGGCGCTCCTCTGCGCCACGGCTGACGCTGATCAAGTCGGTCTAGCGTGTCCGCGCGGCACCTCGTTGCTTGACCTAGGGACGCCTCTGCGCCACCTATGCCGCGACCGAGGACCGAGCGACGCGAGGACGTATGGACGCCATAGCCGACCCCGACCATCCGGAATGGGGCCCCTTCGGACGCCCGCTCTTCGATGACCCCGAGGCCCGCAAGCTGGCCCGCGTCGGCGTGGTCGATATCGGCTCGAACTCGGTTCGTCTCGTGGTCTTCGACGGCGCGGCGCGCAGCCCGGCCTATTTCTACAATGAAAAGGTGATGTGCGGCCTCGGCGCCGGCATGGCCGAGACCGGACG
The DNA here is from genome assembly GCF_042679605.1 of Litorisediminicola beolgyonensis. Classification (NCBI taxonomy): domain Bacteria; kingdom Pseudomonadati; phylum Pseudomonadota; class Alphaproteobacteria; order Rhodobacterales; family Paracoccaceae; genus Litorisediminicola; species Litorisediminicola beolgyonensis. The sequence goes on along the minus strand of NZ_JBHTMU010000003.1, from coordinate 137,288 downwards.
GCTGAACCCCGAAGGCCGCGCTCGGGCGGCCTCGGCGCTGGCGCGCTTTGCCCGGCTCGCAGACAGCATGGGGATCGAACTGACTGCCGTGGCGACCGCCGCGGTGCGCGATGCCGAGGACGGCCCCGCCTTCCGCGAGGAGGTCGAGCGCGATACCGGTCTCAAGATCTGGGTGATCGACGGCGAGGAAGAGGCGCGGCTCTCGGCGCAAGGCGTCCTTCTGGGCTGGCCCGGCTCCTACGGGCTGGTCTGCGATATCGGCGGCTCCTCGATGGAGCTCGCGGAGATCTCGCAGGGCCGTGTCGGGCGGCGGGTCACGTCGGATCTGGGGCCGCTGAAGCTCCGCGATCTCGGCGACAAAAAGGCCCGCGAGAAGCGGATCAAGCAAGTCATGGCCGGTCTGTCCAAAACCATGGGCACCCAGCGGGACCGCCTGTTCCTCGTCGGTGGTTCCTGGCGGGCCATCGCGCGGATCGACATGGAGCGGCGGGATTACCCGCTGCACGTCCTTCACGAATACCGGATGGATGCGCAGGCGGTGAAGGACACCGTCGCCTTCATCGAGGCCGCCGATCTCGAAGAGCTGCGCGGGCGGTGTTCGCTCTCCTCCAGCCGGATGGCGCTCGTGCCCTATGCCGCCGAGGTTCTGAAACGGCTGGTCGCGGATTTCGAGCCCAAGGACATCGCGATCTCCTCCTACGGCATCCGCGAAGGGCTTCTCTACGAGCAGATGCCGCAGAAACTGCGCCAGCGCGATCCGCTGATCGAAAGCTGCCGCTTCGCCGAGGCCAAGGATGCGCGCGTGCCGGGATACGGCAAGACGCTCTACCGCTTCGTCACGCCGCTCTTTCCCGAGGCGGATGCCGCGATGATGCGCATCGTCAAGGCGGCCTGCCTTCTGCATGACGTGAGTTGGCGCGCGCACCCCGATTACCGCGCCGAGACCTGTTTCGACAACGCCACCCGCGCCAATCTCGGCGGACTCAAGCATGGCGAGCGCGTCTGGCTCGGCCTCGCGCTCCTGCATCGCTACAAGAACAAGCGCGAGGGCACGCGGTTCGAGGATCTCTTCCCGCTGCTCGACGAGGGCGAGATCCGCTCTGCCGAGGTTCTGGGCAAGGCCATGCGGCTCGGCGCGATGCTCTGGATGGATGAGGTCTCCGAGGCGGGCGCGTCGCTCGACTGGACCCCCGAGACCAGGAAGCTCACGCTGTCGCTCGCGCGACGGGCCGTCCCGCTCTTCGGCGAGGTGGCCGAGTCGCGGTTCAAATCGCTCGCAAACTCGCTCGGTGCCGAGACCGAGGTTCTGGCCGAGACCGGCTGACGGAGCCCACGCCTATGGAAAATTTGCGGGGCATCCTGCTGATGGTGGTCGCGATGGGCGCCTTTGCCATCGAGGACACCTTCATCAAGACGCTCGCGCCCGCGGTTCCCGTGGGCCAGATCCTCCTGATCATCGGTGTCGTCTCCGGCGGGTCCTTCGCGGCCTATGCACATCTGCGCGGCGCGCGGCTTCTGGGGCCCGCGCTCTGGTCCAAGCCGGTCCTCTGGCGCACGCTCTGCGAGATCGTCGGCACGATCAGCTTCATGACCGCGATCACGACGATCCCGCTCGCCACCGCCTCGGCCATCGCCCAGGCGATGCCGCTGGTCATCACCCTGGGGGCCGCGCTTTTTTTCGGCGAAGAGGTCGGCTGGCGGCGCTGGTCCGCGATCGGGGTCGGTCTGGCCGGTGTCCTGATCATCCTGCGCCCCGGCACGGCGGAGTTCGATCCCAACACGCTCTGGGCGGTGGTCGCGGTCTTCGCGCTGGCCGCCCGGGATCTCTGCGTCCGCGCGGTCCCGGCCGAGATCGGCCACCTTCAGGTCGCCGCCTACGGGCTTCTGAGCGCGATCCCCTCGGGGCTCTTGCTCATGCCCTTCACCGGCGGACCCGTGGCCCAGAACGCCACCCAGACGCTCCTTCTCGCCGGCGCCGTCGTCGCCGGAGGGCTCGCATACTACGCCCTGACCAGCGCATCGCGCACCGGGCAGGTGTCGGTCGTCACGCCCTTCCGCTTCTCGCGTATCCTCTTTGCCCTGATCCTCGGCGCCGTCTTCTTCGGCGAGCGGCCCGATCTCTGGACGCTTCTCGGCGCCACGCTGATCGTCGGTTCGGGGATTTTCACGCTCCTGCGCGAGCGCCGCGCCGCGCGGATTGCAGTTTCGAAACACCGTTACCGCTAACACGGAACGTTTACTTCACGCTCCCGTCAGGATATGCGGGACCGAACTCCGAGGGTTGAAAGGAGAGGATAGATGAGCCTCATCATCGACATACACGCGCGCGAAATTCTCGACAGCCGGGGCAATCCCACCGTCGAGGTCGACGTCACACTGGAAGACGGCACGATGGGCCGCGCCGCGGTCCCCTCAGGGGCCTCGACCGGCGCCTACGAGGCGGTCGAACGCCGCGACGGCGACAAGTCGCGCTACATGGGCAAGGGCGTGCTCGACGCCGTCTCGTCGGTGAACGGCGAGATCGCCGATGCGCTGGCCGGGTTCGACGCGCTCGACCAGCAGGGGCTCGACGCCGCGATGATCGAGCTCGACGGTACCGACAACAAGGGCCGCCTCGGCGCCAACGCCATTCTCGGCGTCTCGCTCGCCACCGCCAAGGCGGCGGCCGAGTTCACCGCCCAGCCGCTCTACCGCTATGTCGGCGGCACCTCGGCGCGGGTCCTGCCGGTTCCGATGATGAACATCATCAACGGCGGCGAACATGCAGACAACCCGATCGACATCCAGGAATTCATGATCATGCCGGTCGCAGCGGACAATATCCGCGACGCGGTGCGCATGGGCTCGGAGGTGTTCCACACCCTGAAGAAAGAGCTGTCCTCGGCAGGCATGTCGACCGGTCTCGGCGACGAGGGCGGCTTCGCGCCCGAGCTCGGCTCGACCCGCGATGCGCTCGACTTCATCCTGAAATCCATCGAGAAGGCCGGCTACAAGCCCGGCGAGGAGATCTTCCTCGCGCTCGACGCCGCCTCGACCGAGTATTTCAAGGACGGCAAGTACGAGATGAAGGGCGAAGGCCTCTCCCTCACCTCCGAGGAAAACGTCGACTACCTCGCCAAGCTTTGCGACGACTACCCGATCATCTCGATCGAGGATGGCTGCGGCGAAGACGACTGGGACGGCTGGAAGATACTGACCGACCGGCTCGGCGACCGCGTGCAGCTCGTGGGCGACGACCTCTTCGTCACCAACCCCAAGCGCCTCGCCATGGGGATCGAGAAGGGCTGCGCCAACTCCATGCTTGTGAAGGTCAACCAGATCGGATCGCTGTCGGAGACGCTCAAGGCCGTCGACATGGCCCACCGCGCGCGCATGACCAACGTGATGAGCCACCGCTCGGGCGAGACCGAGGACGCCACCATCGCCGATCTGGCCGTCGCCACCAATTGCGGGCAGATCAAGACCGGCTCGCTGGCGCGCTCGGACCGGCTGGCGAAATACAACCAGCTCATCCGCATCGAGGAGATGCTGGGCGAGGTCGCCGAATACGCCGGACGCTCGATCCTGCGCGGCTGATCCGGGGCTTGCACGGGGCGACCTTGGATCCAAAGCGGCACGGCCTGCGTTCCTGACAGGTAAACCTGGGAGCCCTTGCCCGTGTCCGACTGGATCATCGCCTTCATGGAACAGGGCGGCTACTTCGCCGTCGCCGCCCTGATGTTTCTCGAAAACCTCTTTCCGCCGATCCCGTCCGAGATCGTCATGCCGCTCGGCGGCTATATCGCCGCGCGCGACGGTCTGAGCCTGGTGCTCATGGTGCTCGCGGGCACGCTCGGAGCGCTCGCAGGCGCCTATTTTTGGTACTGGATCGGCCGCCGCATCGGCACCGACGGGGTCAAGACCTTCGCCCGCCGCTACGGCCGCTGGCTGACGCTCACCCCGCAGGAAATCGACACCGCCGATGCCTGGTTCGACCGCTATGGCGGCTGGGCGGTCTTCGTCGGCCGCCTGATCCCCGGCGTACGCACCTTCATCTCGGTGCCCGCGGGCCTGTCGGAAATGCCGCTCGGCCGGTTTCTGCTCTTCACCACGCTCGGCACGACGCTCTGGTCGGCGGCTCTGACCATCGCGGGCTACTATCTCGGCGCGCGCTACGACGCGGTCGCGTCCTGGACCGGCCCGGTCTCGAACCTCGTGATCGTGCTCGCCGTCGGCTACTATCTCTGGCGCGTCGCCACCTTCCGCCGCCGCGTGCCCCGCGAGGAGCCCGGTCAGGAGCCCGGCGCGCCTTCCTGATAGACGCCCTGCTCCTTGAGCGCGTCGATCACCTCTTTCGGCATGTAGGTCTCGTCATGCTTGGCAAGGATCTCGGAGGCCTCGAAGGTCCCGTCCACCAGCCGCCCGGTGCCGACCATGCCCTGCCCCTCGCCGAAGAGATCCGGCAGCACGCCGGTATAGACGACCGGCACGGTGGCGCCGCCATCGGTGACGCGGAACCGGATCGCCTCGCCCTGCCCGCGCGTGAGCGAGCCTTCCTCGACCAGACCGCCGATGCGGAACACCTCGGAGGGCGGAGGCGGCGTCTCGGCCACCTGGCTCGGCGAGCGGAAGAAGTTGATCCCATCGCGCATCGCGTAGCCGATGAGCGCCGTGGCCCCGATGAGCGCCACCGCGGCGAGCGCGATCACCTGCACCCGGCGTTTCTTCTTGAGCGATTTCAGAGCCATCCCCGACCTCTCCCTGAGCCTGGAGATCTCTCATAGCAACAAGCCGCCGCCTTGGAAATGCGACAGTCCCACACGGCTGCGTGTGGCGCGGACCTGCCCGCCCGCGCGACCGCCCCTAGGGCTTCTCTTTTTCCCAAATACCGCCGGGGGTGAATTGGCCGAAGGCCAAGAGGGGGCAGCGCCCCCTTACGACGTTTCAATGCCATGCAACGTAAGGGCGAGAGATCGGATGGCGCAGATCCGACGCTCGCTGAGCATCGGAGCACAGCAAACAGTGGCAAAACGCCGCCCCCTTCGACCTCCCCCCACTGCCAGGTCGCCGGGACAACGTCGCGATACCAACGTCGGCTACGCACCGGTGCTCTGCAGAAATCGGCAAAGCGAACCCGCCCGGCTCCAAAACGCACGGCGCCTATCATAAAGCGACCGGCGGCGCCGATAGGCGCGGCGAAACCGCTCATTCGGCGGCGATCCCGTCGGTGAATTGCAGCCGGGCGAGCCGCGCATAAAGCCCGCCCTCGGCCACCAGCGCGTCATGGGTGCCGATAGCGGCGATCCGGCCCTGGTCCATGACCACGATCCGGTCGGCTTTCTTCACCGTCGCAAGCCGGTGCGCGACGATGATCGTCGTGCGCGTTTCGGCCAGCCGGTCGACCGCGGCCTGCACCGCGCGTTCGCTCTCGGCATCGAGCGCCGAGGTCGCCTCGTCCAAGAGCAGGACCGGCGCGTCGCGCAGGATGGCGCGGGCGATGGCGATCCGCTGCTTCTGGCCGCCCGAGAGCATCACGCCGCGTTCGCCGAGCCAGCTGTCATAGCCGTCAGGCAGCGCGGTGATGAACTCATGCGCGGCGGCGGCGCGGGCGGCGGCCTCGATCTCGGCGTCGCTCGCCTCGGGACGGCCGAAGCGAATGTTGTCGCGGGCCGAGGCCGCGAAGATTACCGGGTCCTGCGGCACCAGCGCGATGTGGCGGCGGAAGGCGTCGCGGCTCATCGCGTCTAGCGCCACGCCGTCGAGGGTGATCTCTCCCCGGTCGGGCTCGTAGAAACGCTGGATCAGCTGGATGATCGTGGTCTTGCCCGCGCCTGAAGGGCCCACAAGCGCCACGGTCTCGCCGGGCGCGACGGTCAGCGACACATCATCAAGCGCGGCGATCTCCGGGCGTGCGGGATAGGCGAAGCTGACATCGTGGAAGCCGATCTCGCCGCGGACCGGCTCGGAGAGCGTCCGGGGCGTCTCAGGATCGGCGATGGCGTCCTCAGCGTCGAGCAGCTCCACCAGCCGTTCGGTCGCGCCCGCAGCACGCTGGAGCTCTCCGAAGATCTCCGACAGCGCCGCGACGGCGCCCGCGACCATCACCGCGTAGATCACGAACTGCACCAGCGATCCCACGGTCATGCTGCCCGCGCGCACGTCCCAGGCGCCGATCCAGAGCACGCCTACGATGCCGGTGAAGACCAGGAAGATCACGATCGCGGTCATCACCGCGCGGGTCCAGATCCGGCGCCGCGCCGCGTCGAAGCTCTTTTCGGTCACCTCGGCAAAGGCGGCCCGGCTGATCGCCTCATGGGTGAAGGCTTGCACCGTCTGCACGGCCAGCAGCGTCTCGGACGCGCTGCCCGAGGAGGCGGCGATCCAGTCCTGGTTCTCGCGGCTGAGGCGGCGCACCCGGCGTCCGAGCGTCAGGATCGGCACGATCACGGCCGGAACGATCATCAGCACCATCAGCGTGAGCTTCAGCGACGTGAAGAGCATCAGCACCAGCCCGCCCGCGAAGATCAGGAGGTTGCGCAGTGCGATCGAGATCGACGAGCCGATCACCGACAGGATCAGCGTGGTGTCGGTGGTGATCCGGCTCAGGACCTCGCCGGTCATGACCCGCTCGTAGAAGACCGGCGAGAGGCTGAGGACCCGATTGAAGACGGCCATGCGGATATCCGCGACCACCCGCTCGCCCAAGCGCGTGACCAGCGCGTAGCGCAGCGCGGTGCCGAGCGCGAGAAGCGCGGCGATGCCGAGGGCGGCGGCGAAATACTGGTTCAGGAGCGCGCCGGTGCCGGTCTCGAAATTGTCGACCACCCGGCGCACCGCCATCGGCAGGACAAGCGACACGCAGGCGGTGAGCACCAGGGCGATGATCGCGCCCGCAAGGAGCGGCCGATAGGGAGAGAGAAACGGCCAGAGGCGTGCCAAGGCACCGAGGCGCTTCGATTTCTGTCGGTCTTCCGTCGCGTTCGGGGATGCCATCGGGCCTCTCGTTCTGGATCGGCGCTCGTTTTGGCATGACGGCGCGCAGCGGTAAAGCCGAACCCCCTCCCCGAACGCCGCGGCATGTGCGCGCTGTCGGGTTTGGGCGGCCTGTGAGAGGCGGTTTGTGTGCGGAGACGCGAGTCCGACAGCGCATTGGCCGCGACGCGACACGTGTCGTTCGGGGACTGGAAGGATGGAGCGGGTAGCGGGAATCGAACCCGCACGACTAGCTTGGAAGGCTAGGGCGCTACCATTACACCATACCCGCGCTGGCCTTTGCGTATGCCAAGCCCGCGCGGCGGTCAAGCGGCCCCGGAGCGATGGCGCGCGCGGCCGGGCGGCGCCGTCGACGGCATCGCGGCCCCCTGCCCCGATGCTGCCGGGCATTTGCCTCAAATTTGTCGAAATCCGCGCCTAATCCCGGAGGCAACGCGATGACCGGTGGGGGCCGTTTTCCGCGTGTCGAGGAGTATGCCATGCTGCGCGTGACAGGTATTGCCGCCGCTTTCGCGGTTCTTGGAGCCGCCCAGGCCGCCTATGCGGCCGAACATGAGATCGTCATGCTGGGGGATGGGTATTTCCCGCAGGTGACCTATGCCCAGATCGGCGACACCGTGCGCTTCTTCAACGTCACGACCGAGCCCATGGCCGCCGTTGCCGCCGATGGCAGCTGGACCACCGGCGATGTCGCGGCGGGCGCGGCGGTGACGATCACGATCACCGATGGCATGGTCGGCGCCTTCGCCAACATGTTGGTCGATCAGCCGGAAGAGCAGGCGATGGTCGCGGATGACCAGAGCGCGACCACCGACACGACCACGACCGATAGCGGGACCACCGAGACCGCCTCGACCGACGGCACGGCGACGGATGCCACGACCGATGGCGGCGCCACCGATGCCGGGTCGACCGAGGTCGTCGCCGAGAACAACGGCCAGACCCGCAAGCTCGCAACCGGCCTGATCGACACGGTCAACAGCGCGCCGCTCGAGACCGCCTCGAACTGAGGCCGCCCCTACTCCGCCAGCGGCTCGATCAGCTCGGGTCCGCTGGCGCGATTCGAATTGACCTCCCGCGAGACGCGATGCATCGCCAGATGGCCCTCCTCTGCGGGGGCCATCAGCGTGGCCGCGCCATGACCCGCCTCGCCCAGCCAGAGCGGCCAGTCGGCGGCGTCGAGGATCACCGGCATGCGGTGATGGATCGCGGCCATCTCTGAATTGGCGGCGCAGGTCACGATGGCGCAGGTCCTCAGACGCTCTCCCTCCCGCTCCCAATCCTGCCAGAGCCCGGCAAAGGCCAGCGGCGCCCCGTCGCTGCGGGCGATATACCAGGGCAGCCGGGTTCCGTCGGCATTCTTGGTCCATTCGTAAAAACCGGTGGCCGGGATCAGGCAGCGCCGCGCACGGGCGGCGGCGCGGAAGGCCGGTTTCTCGGCCAGGGTCTCGGCGCGGGCGTTGATCAGGAGCGGCCCGTCGGTCTGGGTCTTGTACCAGTGCGGCAGAAATCCCCAGCGCAGGGCGGAAAGCCTGCGCGGCGCGCTGTCGTCGTCTCCCTCGCGGAGGACGACCGCCACGCTGTTGGTCGGGCAGATGTTGAAGTTCGGGACGGGCGGAAGATCGTTGTCGGGCGCGGCCGCGAAGAGCTGCGCCATGGCGTCATGGGGAAGGGTCAGGGCAAAGCGTCCGCACATGGGGGAAAGATGGGCCGGGAGACGCCGCTTGTCACCCGGTGCTGGCGGTTTCCGGACCGGAAACCGCGCGAAATCCGGTTCGGATTTCGGGTAGCGCGTTTGACGGAGGTCAAGGCACCGGACGGCGGCACGGCTAGGATGCAATGCAGAGCAACGCGGCTCTTCGCCGCCGTTCTTGCCCAGCAGGAGACATGGCGACACTCAAGCGACACAGGCTTTGGGCCCTGGCCACCGCTGCGACCCTGACCCTCTCCGCCTGCACGGACGGTCCCAGCGTCGCCGAGGCGCGGGCCGAGATCACCCCGATCCCACCGGGCCAAGCCCGGATCGCCGTCTACCGCACCCAGAAGGTCCAGGGCTTCGGCGTGAAGCCCACGGTTCTTGTCGACGGGCTCCCGACCGGGCTCTGCGCCGTCAACAGCGTCTTCCATGTCGATCTCCGCCCGGGACGCCACACGGTATCCGCCAGCACGACCGAGACCAGCCTTGTCACGCTGGATCTCGCCGCAGGCGAGACCGGATACGTCCTGTGCAGCATCGCGGTCGGCCCGCTCGTCGGCATACCGGAGCTCTCGACCACCGAGAGGCCAGGCCTCGAGGCACTGATCTTCACCGGGACCTATTAGACGCACCACCGGACATGAAAACGGCGCGCCGGGTCTGACCCGACGCGCCGCAACTCAAGGCCGAACGGCTTATTTCACCGTGATCCGGCCATCCGTGTAGGGCGTGAACGGTCCCTGCTCGGCCAGGTACTCGGCGGTGACATCCGCGAGATCGGGGCCGTAATCATAGGCGTTCTCCGCATCGACGAACATCTTGTAGCCGTCGCCGCCATTGCGGACGTAGTTGTTGGAGACCACGCCGTAGGTCGCCTCGGGATCGAGCGGCTCGCCGTTCACCATCACCTCGGAGACCCGGCTGCCCGGCTCCGCCGCGGTGTCGATGGTGTAGGTCAGCCCTGCGACCTGCGCGAAGCGACCCGCGCCTTCCTCGATCTGGCTGGCGCCGTTCTCGAGCGCCTCAAGCAAAACCGCGCCGGTGACCTGGAAGGTCGAGAGCGTGTTCTGGAACGGCAGCACGGTCAGCACTTCGCCCATCGTCACCTCGCCCGCGTCGATCGAGGAGCGGATGCCGCCGCCGTTCTGGATCGCAACCTGGATGCCCTGATCGGCCACCCGCGCCAGCATCGCGTCGGCGATGAGCGAGCCCATCGCGCATTCCTGCGCCCGGCACTGATCGCGCTCGCCGCTGATCGCCTCGGTGGTCTCGGCCACGACCTTGTTGCGGATCTCGTCGAGCGGCTCGGCCGCCTCCTTGATCCGCGCCACGGTGCCCTCGTCCTCGGCCACGGCCGCGTCGATCAGGAGCGGCTGGCCCTTGGCCTCGGTGATGACGCCAGCATCGTCGAGAGTGACCGTCAGCTCGCCCAGATACTTGCCATAGGCATAGGCCTGCACGATCGCGGTGTCGCCGACCATCGTGGGATATGGCCCCTCGGCCCGCTCCATGTCGCCCAGAAGCGTGTTGGTATGGCCGCCCACGATCACGTCGACACCGGTCGTCTCTTCGGCCACGCGCTGGTCGACGCCGTAGCCCGAGTGGCTGAGCACGATGATCGTGGTCACGCCCTCTTCGGTCAGCTTGTCGACCTCGGCCTGAACCGCCTCGACAGGATCGGTGAAGATGACGTTCGGCCCGGGCGAGGCCAGCTCGTCGGTGTCCTGCGGCGTCAGGCCGATGAGGCCGATCTTCACGCCGGCCTTCTCGATCACGGTGCTCTTCTGGATCACGTCCTTGAGCTGCGCCTCGCCCGAGAGATCGGCGTTCGACATCAGGATCGGGAACTCCACCGCATCGACGAAGCCGCGCAGCACTTCCGGGCCGTCGTCGAATTCGTGGTTGCCCACGGTCATCGCGTCATAGCCGAGCTTGTTCATCATCTCGGCGGCGAGCTTGCCCTTGTAATAGGTGTAGAAGAGCGTGCCCTGGAACTGGTCGCCGCCATCCACGAGGATCGGGTTCTCGGCGCGGGCGCGGGCCTCCTCGATCGCGGTGACGAGACGCGCGGTGCCGCCGAAGCATTCGCCGGCTGCATTGTCCTCGGCCGGGCAGCTCGAATCGTACTTGTTGATCGGCTCGAAACGGGCGTGGAAATCGTTTGTGTGAAGAATGGTGATCGTGGTCTCGGCCTGGGCCGCCACGGCGGTCAGCGCCAGCGTGGCCACGCCTGCGAGGAAACGGAATTTCATCGGGGTCCTTTCCCTGAATGGAAGTGTCGCGGAGGCGATGGTGCACGGCTCAGGCAAAGCTGTCAAAGCTCGCCCTGCGTCAATTCGGCCCTCGGCCGCGAGAATGCGCGGCACATCTTGACCCCTGCCCGCGCGGGCGGCATCTGGGGCGCATGACGCTCATCTACAAACTCTTCCGCGCGCCCGAATATGCCAGCTTCACCGCAGCGGGCGAGACCCTGGGCGCACCGGTCGATCTGCAGGATGGCTACATTCATTTCTCCACCGCCGCACAGGTCGGCGAGACCGCGGCCAAGCATTTCGCGGGCGAGGACGGGCTGATGCTGCTGGCGCTCGATGCAGACCGGCTTGGCGCGGATCTGCGCTGGGAGCCGTCGCGCGGCGGGCAGCTCTTCCCGCATCTCTACCGGAGCCTCCGCTCCGAGGACGTGCTCTGGGCAAAGCCCCTGCCCCTTGGACCCGACGGCCATGTCTTCCCGGACAATCTGGGATGAGCACGGCCCCGAGGAGACCGGCATGACCCGTGCATCCTTCGGCGAACGCGCCGCGCTCTCGCTCCTGCGACGGATCGATCCCGAGCGTGCGCATGGGCTGGCGCTCCACGCGCTGAAGGCCGGGCTCGCGCCCGCGCCGGGCCCCCTGACCTCGCCGCGCCTCGCCACCGAACTGGCCGGGCTGTCGCTGCCGAACCCCGTCGGGCTCGCCGCCGGGTTCGACAAGAACGCCGAGGCGCTCGGCCCCCTCTCGCGCGCGGGCTTCGGCTTCATCGAGGTCGGCGCCGCGACGCCGCGGCCCCAGCCGGGCAATCCGCGCCCGCGCCTCTTCCGGCTGAGGGAGGATCGCGCCGCGATCAACCGCTTCGGCTTCAACAACGAGGGCATGGAGGCGATCGCCGCCCGGCTTGAAAAACGCCCCCAAAACGCGGTGATCGGGCTCAATCTCGGCGCCAACAAGGACAGCACTGACCGCGCGGCGGATTTCGCCACGGTGCTGCGGCGCTGCGGCCCCTCTCTCGATTTCGCGACGGTCAATGTCAGCTCGCCCAACACCGAGAAGCTGCGCGACCTGCAGGGCAAGGACGCGCTCGCCGCGCTCCTCGACGGCGTTCTCGCGGCGCGCGACGGGCTCGACCACCGCGTCGCGGTGTTTCTTAAGATCGCGCCCGATCTCGACGCGGAGGCGCTGAAGGATGTGGCCGAGGTCGCCCGGAGCGCGCGGATCGACGGGGTGATCGCCACCAACACCACGCTGTCGCGCGAGGGCCTCGCCTCGCGCCACGCGAGCGAGGCGGGCGGGCTCTCGGGCCAGCCGCTCTTCGTGCGCTCGACCCAGGTCCTCGCGCAGCTCTCCCGGCATCTCGACGGCGCGCTGCCCCTGATCGGCGTTGGCGGCGTCGGATCCGGCGAGGAAGCCTATGCGAAGATCCGCGCGGGCGCCTCGGCGGTGCAGCTCTATACCGCGCTTGTCTACCGGGGTCTGAGCCTCGGACGGCGGATCTCGGAAGAGCTCGACGGGCTGCTCCTGCGCGACGGGTTCGGATCGGTCGCCGAAGCGGTCGGCACCGGGAGGGATGCATGGCTCTGACGCTCTGGCACAATCCGCGCTGCTCGAAGAGCCGCGCCGCGCTGGCGCTTCTCGAAGCGCGGGGCGCAAAGGTTACATTCCGCCGCTATCTCGAGGACGCCCCCGACCGCCAGGAGATCGAGGCCGCGCTGGCGGCGCTCGACGTCCCCGCAGCCGATCTCCTGCGCTTCGGCGAGGCCGAGGCCAAGGCGCGCGGCCTCACCCGCGACAGCGCGCCAGAGGCGCTCATCGCCGCGATGGCGGAGGTTCCGAAACTGATCGAACGCCCGGTGCTCTTCGCCGGTTCGCGCGCGGTGATCGGCCGCCCTCCCGAGCGGGTGCTCACGCTTCTAGACTGAGCGCAGCTTTGGCGGCGGAGCGACGGCCGCGTCCAGGAACGCGCGGATCTTCGCAGCATCCTTGACGCCTGGTGCGCTCTCGACGCCCGACGACACGTCGACCTGCCGCGCCCCGGTCCGGCGGATCGCTTCGCCGACAGTGTCGGGCGTCAGACCTCCCGCGAGCATCCACGGCACCGGCCAGCGCCGCCCCGCGATCAGCTGCCAGTCGAAGGCCAGACCGTTGCCGCCCGGCAGATCGGCGCCCTTGGGCGGCTTGGCATCGACGAGGATCTGGTCGGCGACGCGGCCATAGGCGTCGATCGCGGCCAGATCGGACGGCTCCGCCACGCCGACCGCTTTCATGACAGGCAGCTTGAACCGCGCGCGCACGGCCGCGACTCGCTCGGGCGTCTCCTCGCCATGCAGCTGGATCATGTCGAGCGGCACCTCCGCCAGCACCGCCTCGAGAAGCGCATCCTCAGGCGAGACGAAGAGCCCGACCTTCGCGCGGCCCGCGGGCACGTCCGCGCAGAGCGCGCGCGCCTGAGAAATATCGACATTACGCGGCGATTTCGGGAAAAACACGAAGCCCAGATAGGCCGCGCCTGCCTCCGACGCCGCCCGCACCGATGCAGCATCCGTCAGCCCGCATATCTTTACTCTGACGGCCCCGTCCATGCGCCGCACCCCTATGCTTCTTCTTTTTCCAAATACCGCCGGGGGTGAATTGGCCGAGGGCCAAGAGGGGCCCCCTTCCCCCCCCCGGCCAGTCTCAAGCGCTGGCGAGCTTCGCCTCGCGCGCCGCGCGGAGCCGGGCGAAATCGTCGCCCGCGTGGTAGCTCGACCGGGTCAGGGGCGTGGCCGAGACCATCAGGAAGCCCTTGCCCCAGGCCGCTTTCTCGTAGCCCGCGAACTCCTCGGGCGTCACGAACCGATCGACCCGGTGGTGCTTCGGCGTCGGCTGCAGGTATTGCCCGATGGTCAGGAAATCGACATCCGCCGCGCGCATGTCGTCCATCACCTGGTGCACCGCGGGACGGTCCTCGCCGAGACCGACCATGATGCCGGACTTCGTGAAGATCGACGGGTCGAGTTCCTTCACGCGCTGCAACAGCCGCAGCGAATGGAAATAGCGCGCGCCCGGACGGACACCGGGATAGAGGCCCGGCACCGTCTCGAGATTGTGGTTGAAGACATCGGGCTTCGCCGCGACCACCGTCTCCAGCACCTCGGGCGTGCATTTCAGGAAATCAGGCGTCAGGATCTCGATCGTCGTGCCCGGCGCGCGGTGGCGGATGGCACGGATCGTCTGGGCGAAATGCTCGGCGCCGCCATCCTCGAGATCGTCGCGGTCGACCGAGGTGATGACGACGTGGTTGAGACCGAGCTTCTTTACCGCGTCGGCGACCCGGCCGGGCTCGAAGAGATCGAGCGCGTCGGGGCGCCCCGTGGCGACATTGCAGAAAGTGCAGCCTCGGGTGCAGATCTCGCCCATGATCATCATGGTGGCGTGCCCCTGGCTCCAGCATTCGCCGACATTGGGGCAGCCCGCCTCTTCGCAGACCGTGGCGAGGTTGTGCTCGCGCATGATCTTGCGGGTCTCGGCATAGCCCTTGCCGCCCGGCGCCTTGACGCGGATCCAGTCCGGTTTCTTCGGCTGGGTATTGTCGGGCCGGTGCGCCTTTTCGGGGTGGCGCTGGCCCGGGATCTTCAAATCGCGCATCGAGCGGGTCTCCCGGCGTTCCGTGGTGCGTTTGCCTAAGGTTAGGGCGTTCCGACCGGATTTGCCAGTGGCGCCGGGGTCATGGCGGCGTTGCGGCGGGAGGATAGCGCGCGGACCGCGCCCCAGCTTTCGTCCCCTGCGGCCGCATTTATACTGCCTCCTCACCCGACGGCAGGAGATCCCGGAGATGAGCGACACACTGACCGATCCCGGAGACAGGCTCTCCGGCGTCCAGCGCTACCTCAAGCCGATCATCTACGGCGGCAATGACGGCATCGTCACCACCTTCGCCATCGTCGCAGGGTTCGCCGGGGCCTCGGCCGAAGGTGCTGCCCAGATCGGCGGCCTCGCGGTCCTGGTCTTCGGGCTCGCCAATCTCTTCGCCGACGCCGTGTCGATGGGCATGGGCGAGTTCCTCTCGGCCCGCTCCAAGGGGCAGCTTTATGCTCGGGAGCGGAAGAAGCTCTGCGCCAGGCTCGCCGTGCGCGATGGCGAGGCTGCGGCAGGGCTCGAGGCGCTGTTCCGGCAGCGCGGGCTCAATGCCGAGGACGCCGCGGCGCTGGCCGAGGCCATGGCCCGCGCGCCGGATCTGTCGGTCGAGCTGCTTCTGGCCGAGCGTCTCGGCCCGAGCGACCCCGAGGCCGACGGCCCCGCCACCAACGGCCTCATCACCTTTGCCGCCTTCGTCGGCTTCGGGACGATCCCGCTTCTGCCCTACATCCTGCGCGAGGCGGATGCGCTGTCGACCCGGCTGTCGCTCGTCGCGACCTTCGCCGCGCTGGCGCTTCTGGGTCTCGTGCGGCGCCGCGCGACCGGCGAGACCGCCCGGCGCGCGCTCGGCGAAACACTGGCCGTGGGCGGGCTCTGCGCGGGCGTGGCCTATGCGGTCGGCTGGCTGGTGGGCGGCTGACCGCCCCGCTCAGCCAATCATCGCCCCCTTGTCGCCCAGCCGCTCGTAATGGCGGCGCAGCCGCTGGAGCGCGATGCGGAGCACGACTTTGCCCGAGCGCGCCGACCAGCCGAGCCGCCTTTCGGCGGTCTCCAGCCCTTCGAGCTGGCAGCAGCACCGCAACGCGACATCCGACAGGCCCGGCCCGAGATCGGCAAGCGCCTGTTCAAGCCGCGCCTTGGCGGCGCTCGCTCCGCGCAGCGCGGCGCCTCCCGTCGCCGAGGCAAGCGCCGCGTCGGTCATCTGAGCCAGCTCGTAATCCTCGCGCAGGCGCTCCCCCGCCGAGACCAGCGCTTCGGCCAGAAACGGCGTGCCGTCGCGGTCGCGGCGGCGTGCGAGGGCCGCAAGCGGGCTGTCGGCGAGAGCGAAGCGGGTCTTGCGCCCGGCCTCTGCATCGCAGTCCCCATCCGCACCGGCATGCCGGAACGCGGCCCCCGCCTCGGCCAATCCCCGCGCGCGGCTTTCCTGCGCGCCGATCATGCCCGCCAGGGCCTGCCGTCCGGTCCCGGTGATCCGGTAGCGCGAGATGCGACCGGGCGCGTCGCAGCCGATCCAGCCCTTGAGCGCCAGCGCCTGCGCCACGGGGCTTGCCACCACCGCGGTGCGCAGGCTGCCGCCCGCGCTGTCGCGCACCACCACTGCCTTGTCCATATCCGCCGCCACGGCCAAAACCGCGCCGGTCTCGCAGAGGCGGCGCAGGACGCGCTGCTCCTCGTGCCCGAGGCTCGCGGTCTCGGGCACTGGCGGTGCGGTCTCGGTCGCGGCGGCAGAGGTGGTCGGGCTCATGGCATCTCCTATCCGGTCTTGCGGCATGTCCGGACGCGGCGGCCGGACGGTTTGAAGCGCGCCGAGCCGCTTCAGGGCGGCGTCGACGAGAGGATCGTCTCGAAGACCTTCGAGACGCCGGACCTGGCGCAGCACCGTCGATGGGTGCTGGCCGGTGCGGCGTGCGAGGGCCCTCAGAGACAGGCCGTTTTCAGTGTGCGCAAGATACAGGCGGGCGGCGTCCGGAACCCAATCCGGAAGCGCCGCTCCGACCCGGTCGAAGCCGGTGAGCGACATTCAAGTTCCCCTGTGTTTCCCCAAAACGGACAGCGATCGGTTCCCCGGCCCATGCCGCCCGGAAACAGCCTAAAGTTGCATTGGTTACCTGTTCGTTAATGCGCAGACTCTGAGGAAACAGTGCCTTGTTATTGATAAATCGTATTTAATTCTGCGTTCGCGATTGTTTCCGGAATCGCAACACCCTTACTGGTTGTGCCATTCTTGTCGCATCACCGCATAGCTGGAGTGCTCGACATGACCGATCTCGCCCGTCACCTCGCCTCGCTTCGCCGCCCGCGCCTGTTGATTCGCGCCGCCCGGATCGGCGCCGACGAATACCGCCGCGCGGTGCATCTGCCGCGTGCCCTGCGCTCCGCAGGACTGCCCGGCACGCCCGAGGCTCTGGCGCGCCTGACCGAGATCGAAGCCGCGCTCGATGACGCGCGCCGCCTGGGCTGCGCGTCCTACACCGTCAGTCGCCATGTCGAAGTGCTGGCCGCGATGATGGGCGAGGCGCGGCTGATCAAGGCACGCGCCGAGCGCCCCGCGCTCGCGGCCTGAAGACCGGCCTCGGGGAGTTCGCCTCAGGAGAAGGCGTCGGGCATCGAGGCTTTTTTCTCGGCCACGTAGGCGTCGAGCGCCTCGCGGGTTCCGGGGTCCATCGCGGGCGCGGAGTAGCTCTCGAGCATCTGCCGCACCTTGACCGAGGCCAGCGCGACGGTGTCGCGGGCGCCCTCTTCGGACCAGGTCTCGTAGGGCTTGTAATCGAGAAGGCGCGAGCGCCAGAACGCGGTCTTGAAGTTGCGCTGGGTATGTGCGCAGCCGAGGTAATGCCCGCCCGGGCCGACCTCGCGGATGGCGTCCATCGCCTGCGCTTCCTCGGACATGTCGATCCCGGCGGCGAGCTTGTGCAGCGCGCCGAGTTGGTCGGCATCCATCACGAACTTTTCGTAGGAGGCCACGAGCCCGCCTTCGAGCCAGCCGCAGGCATGCAGCATGAAGTTCACGCCCGCGAGCAGACCCATGTTGAGCGAGTTCGCGCTCTCGTAGGCGGCCTGCGCGTCGGGCAGCTTCGAGCCGCAGAACGCGCCCGCCGAGCGGTAGGGCAGCCCGAGCCGCCGGGCGAGTTGCCCAGTGCCGTAGGTCACCTGCGCCGCTTCCGGCGTGCCGAAGGTCGGCGCGCCCGAGTTCATGTCGATGGAGGTCACGAAGGCCCCCATGATGACCGGCGCACCGGCGCGCACGAGCTGAGAATAGGCCACGCCCGCCAGCGTCTCGGCGGCGACCTGGGTGAGCGTGCCCGCGACCGAGACCGGCGCCATCGCGCCGCCGACGATGAAGGGCGACACGATCGAGGCCTGGTTCGCCGCGGCATAGGTCTCGAGCGCGCCCATCATGGTGTCGTCGAAGGTCAGCGGCGAGTTGATGTTGACGAGGCTCGTCAGCACGGTGTTTTCCGCCACGAACTCCTTGCCGAAGAGGATCTCGCACATCTCGACGCTGTCCTGCGCCCGGCTGGGCTCGGTCACCGAGCCCATGAAGGGCCTGTCGGTCAGCGTCATATGCGCCATCAGCATGTCGAGATGGCGCTTGTTCACGGGGACGTCGGTCGGCTCGCAGACCGTGCCGCCGGAATGGTGCAGCCAGGGCGACATGTGGCCGAGCTTCACGAAGTTGCGGAAATCCTCGATGGTCGCGTAGCGCCGCCCGGAGACGGCGTCGTGGACGAAGGGCGGGCCGTAGACCGGCGCCAAGACGAGGTTGCGTCCGCCCATCTCGACCGAGCGCTCGGGATTGCGGGCATGCTGGGTGAAGGTCCGGGGCGCGGTCGCGCAGAGCTGGCGCGCGAGGCCCCGCGGGATGTGGACGCGCTCGCCGTCGATCTCGGCGCCCGCGTCTTTCCAGCGCGCGAGCGCCGCGGGGTTGTTGACGAAATTGACGCCGATTTCCCAGAGGATGGTCTCGGCATTGGCCTCGATGATCTCGAGCGCCTCGTCATGCAGGATATCGAGATTGGGCACGTTGCGGGTGATGTAGCGCGCGGCCTCGATCGCGGTGCTCGTGCGCTCCGCCCGCCTGGCGGCACCGCCGCCCCCGGTCCGTCCGCGCCTGCGCCCTGCCCGCTCCGTCACCTGCTCGTCCATGTCGACCGATCCCATTGCTCACGCAGGGCGCTTCGCGCGCCCGTTACCGACCAGATAACGCCGCGCGGGACCAAGTGCGTGTCCCGTTTGCGGCGCATCCGGGGGGAAAGCGACATGTCGGAGCGAGAAGGCTTGGCGGCTTGACCGCGCCGCGCTTCCTTTGAAAGATCAGGTATCGAAGACGTGCGAAGTGAACATTCCCAATATGAAGTTTATTAGTCTTGCGGCGCCGATCCTGTTTTGCGCCGCGGCCGTTCAGGCCGACGAATGCGAAGATTTCGACGACGCCGCATTCTGGAAAACCGCAGGCGCCACCCTTGTTGCGGGGTGCCTGTTCGAAACGCCCGCGCTTGCTGACACCACCTTCGAGGATGGCCGCCAAGCTTTGCACATCGCGGCAGAGCACGCAGTCGATCCGGCCGTGATCGCGGCCCTTGCCGTCGCAGGAGCCGATCTCGATGCTCGGGTCGGCCCCGACGAGTGCGATTTCGGAAGCTTCTGCGCAGACACCGCGGTCCATATCGCCGCACGTCGCACGGACGGATTGCCCATCCTGCTGGTCCTCCTCGCGAGCGGCGCCGACGCCGACCTCTACGGCAAGAACGGCGCAACCGCGATCCACAGTGCCGCTGCCCATGGCACAGGTGTCGGCCACCATGGCATCGACGCGCTTGCGGCCAGCGGCGCTGCCGCAGATCGCCTGGACAACGACGGATGGATGGCGCTGCACGAGGCGCTGCGGACCGAAAGGCCCGATCTCGATGTGATTGAGAGCTTGCTGCGGGCGGGCGCCGGTGCAGGCGACAAGAACGAGGACGAAGCGCCCGCAATCGCGATCGCCGCGCGAATGAACACCGCCCCCGAGGCACTTTTCCTGCTTGCAGAGGACTACAAGACACGCCGCTTCCCCAATGGCAGCTTGTGTTCGACAGACGATGACGGTCGAACCTTCGTCGAAAACCTTGGCGACAATACCCGCCTCAGGGAGCATCCTCGGGTCGAGAGGATCTATCAGCAGACACTCGCTCTTTGCGGCCGGTCGGACGCAGAGGAGACTGGCAAATGATCCGAGGCATCCTCCGCTGGAGTGTGAGGGTCGTCCTGCGCGTCACGAAGACCGTGATTTTCTGGTCCGTGCTGGCCGCGTTCCTGCTGGTCTGGAATATCGCCAGCTTCACCCTGCCCTGGGCGTCTGCCGCAATGGTGTCGGCTGCGAACAGGCTGGTGAGCACGGCCTCAGTGGTCACGAGAAAAGACTTTGCAGACCTGAAAGTTCAGAATCTGAAGCTAGAACGAGACCTGAATTCTTTGCGGAAACAGAAACCTTCCGCATCCAAGCTGCGTCGCGTGTCCAATCGCGGTCGTACGCGATTGGTGCGAAGCATCGAACGTTCCTTCGTATCGATTCCCTCGCAAAGCGCCCCGATCGTCGGTGCGGCTGTTGTCGTCATCGTGACCGCTCTGGAAATCAAGGACGCCTGTGACACGCTCCGCGATCTGGATGAGCTGGATCCCGGAGGCGGCGACGGTTTGGCCAGTGATGCAACGGACGCCTGCGATTGGGCATATAGCTGGATCGAGAACCCCGACCCTGTGATCGAGAACCTTCCCCAGTGCAGAGACGTTCATGAACAGCTTCTAGAAGATGGAAGCACCGAAGCGGCGGAGGCCGTCGATCGAGTTTGCGAATGCATTCGGAACTACGGGAAGGATTGCGAGCGAGAACTCGGCAAGTAGCTGGAGCCGTCCTCATCAGCCGCACCCTGCACCCTCTCTTGCACCATCCCGGCCTTGGCGCTACTGGCAAGCGCATGACCGACGCCCAGCATGACCGCCTCCTCATCATCGATTTCGGCTCCCAGGTGACGCAGCTTATCGCGCGGCGTCTGCGCGAGCTCGGGGTCTATTGCGAGATCCATCCCTATCAGAACGTTACCGACGCCTTCCTCGCGGAGTTCGCGCCGAAGGCGGTGATTTTCTCGGGCGGGCCCGACAGCGTGACCCGCGAGGGCAGCCCGCGGCCGCCGAAAAGCGTCTACGATCTGGGCGTGCCAATCCTCGGGATCTGCTACGGCCAGCAGGTGATGATGCAGGACCTGGGCGGGCGCGTCGTCGGTGGCGAGGGCACCTCGGAGTTCGGGCGCGCGCATGTCAGCCCGTCCGAGGACCGCATCGACCTTCTGAACGGCTGGTTCCTCGACGGATCGGGCCGCGAGCAGGTCTGGATGAGCCATGGCGACCATGTGGCCGAGATCGCGCCCGGCTTCGCGGTCTACGGCACCTCACCCGGCGCGCCTTTCGCGATCACCGCCGATCTAGAGCGCCGCTTCTACGCGGTGCAGTTCCACCCCGAGGTGCAACACACGCCGAACGGCGCCACGCTCTACGCCAATTTCGTGCGCGACGCGGGCTTCGGCGGCGACTGGACGATGGGCGCCTATCGCGAGGAAGCGGTCCAGAAGATCCGCGAACAGGTCGGCGATGCCAAGGTCATCTGCGCGCTCTCGGGGGGTGTCGATAGCTCGGTCGCCGCGGCGCTGATCCACGAGGCCGTGGGCGACCAGCTCACCTGCGTCTTCGTCGATCACGGGCTTCTGCGTATGAACGAGGCGCAGGAGGTGGTGGCGATGTTCCGCGATCATATGAACCTGCAGGTCATCCATGCCGAGGAGCAGGAGCTGTTCCTGGGCGAGCTCGACGGCGTCTCGGACCCCGAGACCAAGCGCAAGATCATCGGGCGGCTCTTCATCGACGTGTTCCAGAAATACGCCGACCAGATCGAGGGCGCGGCGTTCCTGGCGCAGGGCACGCTCTACCCGGATGTGATCGAGAGCGTCAGCTTCTCGGGCGGGCCCTCGGTCACGATCAAGTCGCATCACAACGTGGGCGGCCTGCCCGAGAAGATGGGCCTCAAGCTCGTCGAGCCACTGCGCGAGCTCTTCAAGGACGAGGTCCGCGCGCTCGGTCGCGAACTGGGCCTGCCCGACAGCTTCATCGGCCGCCACCCTTTCCCCGGACCCGGCCTCGCGATCCGCTGCCCGGGCGAGATCACCCGCGAGAAGCTCGAAATCCTGCGCCGGGCGGATGCGGTCTATATCGACCAGATCCGGAAGCACGGGCTCTATGACGAGATCTGGCAGGCCTTCGCGGCGATCCTGCCGGTGCGCACCGTCGGCGTGATGGGCGACGGGCGGACCTACGACTACGCCTGTGCGCTCCGCGCCGTGACCAGCGTCGACGGCATGACCGCGGATTACTACCCCTTCAGTCATGAGTTCCTCGGCGAGACCGCCACGCGGATCATCAACGAGGTCAAGGGCATCAACCGGGTGTTCTACGACATCACCTCGAAACCGCCCGGCACGATCGAGATGGAATGAGCCGCAGGCGGACCGTGAGCGCCGCCTGCCCTCGCACCCCGCATCGCGGCGTGCTACTGCGTCCCTGAACGGCCACTTCCGGAGCGCGCATGTCCCCGACCCTGACCGCCGCGCTCTGGATGACCGGCTCCATCGCCTCCTTCACCGCCATGGCGGTGGCGGGGCGCGAGGTGAGCCTCGATCTCGATACGTTCGAGATCATGCTCTACCGGAGCCTCATCGGCATCTTCATCGTGCTCTCCGTCACCACGGCGACCGGAACCCGCAGTCGCATCCGCGCGCAGAAGCTTGGCCTGCACGCGGTGCGCAACCTGGCGCATTTCACCGGCCAGAACCTGTGGTTCTACGCTCTGACCGTCATTCCGCTGGCGCAGGTCTTCGCGCTCGAGTTCACCTCGCCCATATGGGTTATGCTGCTCTCGCCGCTGGTGCTGAAGGAAAGCCTGACCCGGACGCGGGCCTTCTCGGCGGTGTTGGGCTTCATCGGCATCCTGATCGTCGCGCGGCCCTCGCCCGAGACGCTGTCTCCGGGGCTCTTCGCCGCGGCGGGCGCGGCGGTGTCCTTCGCGGCGACCGCGGTCTTCACGCGGCGGCTGACGCGGACCGAGAGCATCCCCTCGATCCTTTTCTTCCTGACGGTGATGCAGGCGGTGTTCGGCCTCGTCTGCGCGGGCATCGACGGAGACATCACCTTGCCCGCTGCCGAAAGCTGGCCCTGGGTGGTGCTGATCGCCGCCGCGGGGCTTCTGGCGCATTTCTGCCTGACCACGGCGCTGTCGCTTGCGCCCGCCACGGTGGTCATGCCCATCGACTTTGCGCGCCTGCCGGTGATCGCCCTGGTCGGGATGCTGCTCTATGCCGAACCGCTGGATCCGCTGGTTATTCTGGGTGCAGCAATCATCTTTTGCGCGAATTATCTCAACATATGGGTTGAGACGACACAGTCTGTGGCAAATAAATGACGCCACGTCCCGCAGCAGAATGTGACGTTACGTGCAAATTGATAATGGATCGTGCTTCCCGTTTTGTCCCTCACGTGGAGACATCTGTTTTCAGGATGAGGGATGCAATGAAACAACTTCTAATGAGCGTGTCGGTGCTGGCAGCCGCGACAGGCGCTGCACAGGCCGCGGGGCTGGACCGCTCGGGCCAGAGCGTGGCGTCGATCTTCGGTGCGGACAACAGCGCGTCGCTGAGCTTCGGCTACGTGATGCCGAGCGTCGAGGGCGAGGATATCGGTGGCGCCGGGGGCAGCTACGAGAACGTCGGGGGCAATTACGCCCTGATGGGCTTGAGCTACACCAACCGCGTCAACGACAAGTTCAACTACACCGTCACCTTCGATCAGCCCTATGGCGCGGATATCGAATACGGCTCGAGCCCGCTGGCGTCGAACCTTGGCGGCACCTATGCCGACCTGAACAGCCGCGCCATCGGCTTCGTCGGCCGCTACCAGGTCACGCCGCGATTCTCGGTCTTCGGCGGCGTCCGTGCCGAGCAGATCGACGCCGAGGTCGGCCTGAACGGTGTGGCCTATCGCAACGCGATCGCCACTTCCGCGGTGGCGGGCCAGTTCAACGCGGCCCTGCCGTCGGTCGCACCGCAGCTCTCGGCCTCCGAGCTTGGCGCGGCGCTGGCGCGCGCGCAGGCCGGTGATCTGTCGGGCGCGGCCACCATCGACGGGACCTATGGCGCGGGCACCTTCTCGGCGCTCTCCGACGGGTTCACGAACACCGCCGCGGGCTTCGCCGCCACCGGCGGGTACGAGTTCGAGATGGAGGCCGACACCTCGCCGAACTACCTGATCGGCATGGCATACGAGATCCCGGACATCGCGCTGCGCTTCGCGGCCACCTACTCGTTCGAGACCGAGCACGAGGCCGACACCACCGAGCGTCTGCTCGGCACGAGCTATGACGGCACCGTCGAATACGTGGCGCCTGCGTCGCTGAACCTCGAGTTCCAGACCGGCATCGCCGCCGACACCCTGCTGCTCGCGGGCTATCGCTGGACCGATTTCTCGGCCGTGAACCTCGTGCCCGAGACGCTCGGCTCCGACCTCGTCAATCTCGAGGATGGTCACCGTTACAGCATCGGCGTCGGCCGCCGCTTCTCGCCCGATCTCTCGGCCTCCTTCACCGTGCTCTACGAGCCCGAGGGCGAAGGCGAGACGGTCTCGCCGCTCGGACCGACGGACGGGCTTCTGGGCCTGACCGTGGGCGCGCTCTACACCAAGGACAACATCCGCATCTCCGGCGGCCTGAACTACTCCTGGCTCGGCGATGCCGATGCGGGCGTGGCGGACCAGCCGGTGGCACGGTTCGAGGACAACTCGGTTCTGGGCCTCGGCCTGCGCGCCGAAGTGACTTTCTGATCTTCGGATCGGTTTGAAACGGCAACGCCCGGACCTTGCGGTCCGGGCGTTTTGCGTTCCCGGAGGCGCGCTGGCGCATTGCGCAGGCTTCGGGTCGCAGCGCGGGCGGCGATCCGAGAAGATCGGCCCATGACACTCTCGACCCGCGCCCTAGCAGACCTCCTGCTTCTCGCCCTGTTCTGGGGCGCGTCGTTCCTGGCCATCCGCACCGCGCTCGACGAGATCGGGCCACTGACGACCGTGGCGTTGCGCGTGGCACCTGCGGCGGCGCTCCTTTGGGCCTGGGCGGGCCTTCGGGGACACGCGCTGCCGCCGCGCGCCGCCTGGTCCGCGCTGGCGGTGATGGGACTTCTGAACAACGCCATTCCCTTCACGCTGATGGCCTGGGGGCAGCTCTTCATTCCGACGGGACTGACGGCCATCCTGAACGTGACGACCGCGATCTGGGGCGCGCTGGTCGCAGCCCTCGTCTTCTCGGACGAGCGGTTGAGCCCGGCACGCGCGGCCGCGATCCTCCTGGGCTTCGCGGGCGTGGTCCTTGCCGTCGGGCCCGAGGCGCTGGCGGGCGCCGGAAGCGATCTTTGGGCCTCGGGCGCGGTGCTGTTGGGCACATTCTCCTACGCGCTGGCGGGCGCCTGGGCCCGCGCCACGCTCGCCCAAGTGCCGCCCGTGGTCGCCGCGGCGGGGATGCTGACCGGCGCGAGCCTGATCATGGTGCCGCTGGCCCTGGCTGCCGAAGGCGTGCCGCCAGTGCCCTCCGGGTCGACGGTCCTGGCGATCCTCTATTACGCCGGGGTCGCGACCGGCATCGCCTATCTCCTCTATTTTCGCATCCTCGCGCAGGCGGGTAGCGCCAATCTGTTGCTCGTCACGCTCCTGATCCCGCCGGTCGCGATCGTGCTCGGGGCGCTGGTACGGGGAGAGGCGCTGCCCCCCTCGGCCTTCGCAGGGCTGGCGGCGCTGGCGGTGGCGCTTCTGATCCTCAGGGTACGGCCACCGCGCCGCGTGCGACCCAAAGGGGTTTGACGCAGGACGCCGCGGCCACTACGCATCGCCTCCGACACCCGACCGAGGCCCACGCATGCTTTACGATACCGCCGACGCCTGGCGCACCGCGCCGAAGAAGCGCGTCCTGCTTTTCGCCATGTCGGGCCTCGGCAAGACCCATGTCGCGACCATGCTGCGCGACAGCGGCGACTGGTTCCACTACTCGATCGATTACCGCATCGGCACCCGCTACATGGGCGAATACATCGCCGACAACGCCAAGCGCGAGGCGATGGCGGTGCCCTTCCTGCGCGATCTCCTGATGTCGGATTCGATCTATATCGGCTCGAACATCACCTTCGACAATCTCGAGCCGGTCTCGACCTATCTCGGCAAGCCCGGCGATCCGGCCCGCGGCGGCATGGAGATCGAGACCTACCGGATGCGCCAGACCCAGTTCGCCCGCGCCGAGAAACAGGCGCTTCTCGACACCGGCTATTTCATCGACCGGGCCGAGGCGCTTTATGGCTATCCGCATTTCATCTGCGACACCGGCGGGTCGATCTGCGAATGGGTCGATCCCGAGGACCCGGCCGATCCGATCCTGACCGCGCTCTCCGAGCGCTGCCTGATGGTCTGGATCGAAGGCACCGAGGCCCATACCGAGGAACTGGTGCGCCGCTTCGACCGCGCGCCGAAGCCCATGGCCTACCGCCCCGATTTCCTGGAGGCGGCCTGGGAGCGCTACCTTGCCGAGGCCGGTGCCGCGCCGAGCGAGGTCGACCCCGACGCCTTTATCCGCTGGACCTTTGCCGCGGCGCTTGCGCACCGCCAGCCGCTCTATGCCGCGATGGCGCGGAACTGGGGCGTGACGGTGCCGGCGCAGGCGATGGCGCAGGTGCGCTCGGCCGAGGATTTCGACGCGGTGATCGCGGACGCCATCGCGGCGCGCTGAAGGCTCTGCTGACGCCGCTTGCGCGTTTGAGCGGCGCCGTGCGCGTGGCAGGCGGTGCGTGGCGTATTTGGAAAAAGAAGAAGCCAAAGGCGTGGCGCCCCGGATCCAGTGGCCGGCGCTGACGGGTGGGGCCGGTTGTGCCTTGGCGCGCGCGGGCCTATGTCACGACGACTGTTGACCGTAACGGACGTTCCGCGATGCCCATCAAGCTCCCCCGCAGCCTGCCCGCCTATGACGTGCTCTCGCGCGAAGGGGTCATGGTGATGCCGGAGAGCGCGGCGGACGCCCAGGACATCCGTCCGATCCGGATCGGGCTTCTGAACCTGATGCCGAAGAAGATCGCCACCGAGAACCAGTTCGCTAGGCTGATCGGAGCGACGCCGCTGCAGATCGAGTTCTCGCTGATCCGCATGACCAGCCACGAGACCAAGACCACCGCGGCCGAGCACATGGAGAGCTTCTACCGCCCCTTCGCCGAGGTCGCGGCCTCGGGCGAGAAGCTCGACGGGCTGATCATCACCGGCGCGCCGATCGAGCATCTGCCGTTCGAGGAGGTGACCTATTGGGACGAGCTTTGCGAGGTCTTCGACTGGACGCAGGGCCATGTGCACTCGACCTTCGGCGTCTGCTGGGGCGGGATGGCGATGATCCATCATTTCAACGGGGTCGAGAAGCTGCCGCTCGAGCACAAGGCCTTCGGCTGCGTGCGGCATCGCAACTGCGCGCCCGCCTCGCCCTATCTGCGCGGGTTCTCGGACGACATGGTGATCCCGGTGTCGCGCTGGACCGAGATGCCGCGCGACCAGATCACCGCCGCGGGATTGCCGATCCTGATCGACAGCGACGAGACGGGGCCGTGCCTGGTGGAGGATGCCGCGCACCGGGCGCTCTACATCTTCAACCATCTCGAATATGACAGCGATACGTTGAAGCAGGAATACGACCGCGACGTGGCCCAGGGCACGCCGATCAATGTGCCCGCGAATTACTATCCCGAGAACGATCCCACCCGCGCGCCGCTCAATCGGTGGAAGAGCCATGCGCATCTCCTGTATGGCAACTGGGTCTCCGAGATCTATTTGACCACTCCCTATGACATCTCGCAGATCGGCCAGTCCTCGACCGACCTGCGCAGGTAGTGTGTGATGTTTACCGGGTAGAGACCTGACATGACGCTAAAAATCCTCCTTGCACTTGGGCTTCTCCTGTTGGGCGGTTGCGCGGTGATCGACCGCAAGGCCGACCGTCGCGAGGCCCGGTTCGAGGAGCGCTGGCCGCCGGTCGGGCAGTTCCTCGAGGTCGACGGGCGCCGGGTGCATGCGCTGGTGACCGGCGAAGGGCCGGACCTCGTTCTGCTGCACGGCGCGAGCGGCAATATCCGGGACTTCACCTTCGATTTCGTCGACCGGGTGAAGGATCGCTACCGCGTGATCGTCTTTGACCGTCCCGGTCTCGGCTATACCGACCGCGCGCCCGGCACGCCCGAGAGCATCTTCGCCGCGCGCGCGGAGAGCCCGGCGGCGCAGGCGGCGTTTCTGAAGAAGGCTGCCGATCTTCTTGGTGTAAAAGACGAAATTGTTCTCGGCCACTCCTATGGTGGCGCCGTTGCGCTGGCCTGGGGGCTCGATCACGATCCGGCCGCGCTTGTCGTTCTCTCCGGTGCGGTGATCCCGTGGAGCGGCGGGCTCGGGCTGCAATACAACGTGCTGGGCTCGCCCCTGGGCGGCGCGATGATCCCGCCGGTGGCCACCGCCTTTGCGACGCGCGGGCTGATCGACCAGACAGTCGCGGAGATCTTCAAGCCGCAACCCGCGCCCGAGGGCTATGTCGATCATGTCGGCCCGGGCCTGACGCTCCGACGCGAGACAGTCCGCGCCAATGCGCGCCAGCTGACCGATCTGCACGGGCATGTCAGCGCCATGGCGCTGCGCTACGGAAGCCTGACGCTGCCGGTGGAGATCGTGCACGGAACCGAGGACGACGTGGTGCCGGACCATGTGCATGCCGGCCCGCTCTCGGAGCTTTTGCCCAACGATACCCTGACGCTCCTGCCGAATGTCGGCCACATGCCGCATCACGCCCAGCCGCAGGCGGTGGTCGATGCGATCGACCGCGCGGCGGCGCGCGCGGGTTTGCGTTAATCTCTTTCACATTCCATAGTCGCCCGGAACAATTGCCGAGGAGATGGCCGGTGAGCCTGCCTTTCGACGGCGCGATCAGCGCCTTTCACGACCAGGACGCGCCGCAGGCGCTCCGCGACGCCATCGCCCGCGCCGAGAAGGGCGACGTGCTCGATCCGAGCTATCCCTATTCCGAGCGCATGGCGCGCAAGCCCTACGAGAAGGAGCTCGAGCGGCTGCAGATCGAACTGGTCAAGATGCAGGCCTGGGCCAAGGAGACCGGCGCGCGCGTGGTGGTGGTTTTCGAGGGCCGCGATGCCGCCGGAAAAGGCGGCACGATCAAGCGCTTCCGGGAGAATCTCAATCCTCGGGGCGCGCGGGTCGTGGCGCTCTCGAAGCCGTCGGATACCGAGAAGGGCCAGTGGTATTTCCAGCGCTACGTCGCGCAGATGCCGACCGCGGGCGAGATCGTGTTCTTCGACCGCTCCTGGTACAACCGGGGCGTCCTCGAGCATGTCTTCGGGTTCTGCACCCCCGAAGAGCGGGAGCGTTTCTTCGCGCAGGTCACCGAGTTCGAGGCGATGCTGGTGCAGGACGGGGTGCATCTGGTGAAGTTCTGGCTGAACGTCGGTCGCGCCGAGCAGTTGCGCCGCTTCCTCGACCGCGAGAGCGATCCCCTGAAGCAGTGGAAGCTGAGCTGGATCGATGTCGAGGGTCTGAAGAAATGGGACGCCTATTCCGAGGCCATCGCCGAGACGCTCGACCGCTCCGAGCATGCGGCCGCCCCCTGGACGGTGATCCGCTCGGACGACAAGCGCCGCGCGCGGCTGGCAGCGATCCGCACCGTTCTCTCCGGGCTCGATTACGACCAGAAGACCGAGAAGGCGCTCGGACAAGCCGATCCCGGCATCGTCGGCGGGCCCGAGCTCTGGGCCGACCGCGGACATGGCTAAGCGCGGCTATCATCACGGCGACCTCGCGCAGGCGCTGGTCGATGCGACGCTCACCCTGATCGAGGCGAAAGGCCCGACGGGCTTTACCCTGTCCGAGGCCGCCAAGCTCGCGGGCGTCACCCCCGCGGCGGTCTATCGCCATTTCGACGGGCGCGAGGCGATGATCGCCGAGGCCGCGCGCCAGGGCTACATGATCTTTCTCGACGTGATGGAGGGGGCCTACCGGTCGGGGCAGCCCTCGGCGCTCGCGGCCTTCGAGGCGACCGGTCGCGCTTACTTGCGCTTCGCGCAGGAGCATCCCGGCCACTATATCGCGATGTTCGAAAGCGGCATCTCGATCAACCGCTCCGCCGATCTGGCCGCCGTCGCGAATCGCGCCTGGGGCGTGCTCGAGCAGGCCGCGGCGGATCTCTCGCAGCACATCCCCGCCGCCAAGCGCCCGCCCGCGGCGATGTTCTCCGCCCATATCTGGGCCTTGTGCCACGGCGTGGTCGAGCTCTTCGCCCGGAACTCGCCCGGCAACCAGTCGCCCTTCCCGGCCGAGGACCTGCTCGAGACCGGGATCGGCGTCTACCTCCGCGGCCTGGGGCTTTTGCCGCCCGACGCCTGAGCGTCGCGCCGCCCCTTGAACCCCGCGCCCGCGCAGGCCACGTTCCACAGCGACACGAGTTACAGGAGCCGCTCATGACCTTCCGTCCCGTTTTCGACGCCAATGCCTCTCACGGGGGCCGCGATCTGGGCGATCTGCCCGAATGGGACCTGAGCGATCTCTACACCGCGCCGGACGCGCCCGAACTCAAGCGCGATCTCGACTGGCTCGAGCAGGCCTGCGCCAGCTTCGCCGCCGATTACGAGGGCAAAATCGACACGCTCGACGCGCGCGGGTTCCTCGAGATGGTCGAGCGGAACGAGAAGATCCAGTCGGTCGCCGGGCGCATCATGTCCTTCGCGGGCCTGCGCTATTATCAGCTGACGACCGATGCCGGGCGGGCCAAGTTCCTGTCGGACATGCAGGAGAAGATCACCATATACACCACGCCCCTGGTGTTCTTCACGCTCGAGCTGAACCGCCTGCCCGATGACCGCTACGCGACGCTCTTCGCCGATGGCGATCTGGCGCGCTACAAGCCCGCCTTCGACCGCATCCGGGCGCTGAAGCCCTACCAGCTCTCGGACGAGATGGAGAAGTTCCTGCACGACATGGGCGTCGTCGGCGACGCCTGGGAGCGGCTCTTCGACGAGACCATCGCCGGTCTTGAGTTCGAGATCGACGGCGAGGTGATGGGGATCGAGGCGACGCTCAACAATCTGACCGAGCAGGACCGCGAGAAGCGCGAGGCCGCCGCGCATGAGCTGGCGCGGGTGTTCGGCGCGAACATCAAGACCTTCGCCCGGGTGCACAACACCCAGGCCAAGGAAAAGGAGGTCATGGACCGCTGGCGCGGCATGCCCACCCCGCAGACCGGGCGGCACCTGTCGAACGACGTGGAGCCAGAGGTGGTCGAGGCGCTGCGCAACGCCGTGGTCGCGGCCTATCCCAAGCTCTCGCACCGCTATTACGAGCTCAAGCGCAAGTGGCTGGGGCTCGACCGGATGCAGGTCTGGGACCGCAACGCGCCCTTGCCGATGGAAGAGACCCGCACCGTCGGCTGGACCGACGCGCGCGCCACGGTGATGGATGCCTATTGCGAGTTCGATCCCAAGATGGCCGAGATCGCCGAGCCGTTCTTCGACCGGGGCTGGATCGACGCGGGCGTGAAGCCCGGCAAGGCACCCGGCGCCTTCGCGCATCCCACCGTGACCGATGTCCATCCGTACGTGATGCTCAACTATCTCGGCAAACCGCGCGACGTGATGACGCTGGCCCATGAGCTTGGCCACGGCGTGCACCAGGTGCTGGCCGCCGGTCAGGGCGAGATGCTGTCCTCGACCCCGCTGACACTCGCCGAGACCGCAAGCGTCTTCGGCGAGATGCTGACCTTCCGCCGGATGCTGCGCAACGCCAAGGACGATGCCGAGAAGAAGGTGCTTCTGGCGGGCAAGGTCGAGGACATGATCAACACGGTCGTGCGCCAGATCGCGTTCTACGATTTCGAGTGCAAGCTGCACGACGCCCGCCGCGGCGGCGAGCTGACGCCCGAGGATATCAACGCGCTCTGGATGTCGGTGCAGGCCGAGAGCCTCGGGCCGGCTTTCGATTTCATGGACGGCTACGAGACCTTCTGGGCCTATATCCCGCATTTCGTCCACTCGCCCTTCTACGTCTACGCCTATGCGTTCGGCGACGGGCTGGTGAACGCGCTCTATGCCGAATACGAGGCCAATCCCGACGGCTTCCAGGAGAAGTATTTCGACATGCTCCGCGCGGGCGGCTCGAAACACCACACCGATCTCCTAGCGCCCTTCGGCCTCGACGCGACCGACCCAGCCTTCTGGGACAAGGGCCTCGGCATGATCTCGAGCTTCATCGACGAGTTGGAGGCGATGGAGGGCTGATCAGCCCTCGACCTCGTAGATCAGAAGCGACGCCTCCGGCTGCGAGACGAGCCGGAGGCTCAATCCTTCGGGAACCTCGCCCTGCGACAGCGCCGCGCCAACTGACCCCTCACCGCCATAGGGATTGCCGCGGCACATCACCACGTAATCCGCGCCGGTCGCTTCAAGGCGGATCGCGAAGTCTTCGGGGTTTTCCGAGAAGCCGATTGTTCCGTTTACCAGTGCGTCGGGACTGCGGTGATAGCTTGCGCCGGTGATGGAGTGTTTTGTTGCCTCAAGGATCACCGGTCCCAGGTTCAGCGGGTTGTAGACCGTACCTGCCGGGAATTCGGTAAGAGACGTGATGCTGGCTCGGTCGCAATTGGCATCGGCAGCAAGAGTTACCGGCTTTTTCTCCTGAGGTAGGAAAATGCCTAGAGTGAAGGCGAAAATCGAAGGCGACAAAAGCGCGACAATTAAGACCGTCGAGATCGGACGACGCGACGGCCGTTTCGGGTCCGACAGATAGGCGGCAGTGACGACACCCGCCGCGATAGGAAGCGCTGCGAGCGCCCAAAGAATAAGCCGGAGTTGAATTAGAGACCCCACGAAGCCAAGCGTTATCGAACCTAATAAAACCGCACGCGCATCGCGCTGATCCTCGCGGATACGCAAACGAAGAAGCAGGAGAATAGCTGCGATCACGGGAAGAACGTACTGTATCGCCGTCGTGGGAGAGTGCAGTAACATTCGGTATGATGGGAGGTTTTCCAAGACGCCCGCGATGACGCGATCTCGGATATCCTGGGGTACCATTGCATAAGGCCCATCGCCACATTGTTGGCTGATCGGAATGAGCGCAAAACCAACGAAAGCGGTTAGCGCGCCCCCCCCTAAAATCTGAGCGCGGCGACTGGATAAGCGGTCGAGAAGCGGCGGCAACAGACAACCGTAGAACGCCGCAGCTCCGCAAACTGCCAGAATTGGCACGGCCAGTTCGTCGCAATGCGTCACGAGCCACTGATCTAGAGGCGTCTGAAGAAGAAAGAGAAGAAACGCGCAAAGGACTAAGGTCAGGCCGAAATCGCGAATCAGCTTTCGGTCTTCGACCGGGCCAAATACTGCCCGTAAACTTAGAACCACGCCGAGCCCTCCGAGAACAGCCACGCCCTCCAGGCCAACTGCGAGCGCCACCGCGCCAGCGATGCCTCCCCAGAAACCGGCTTTACGCGAACGGGAAAGCGCCGCCCAGACCATCCCGGCCATAAGAACGATCTGGAGACCATGATGGTCTATGTTGCCATACCGGAAATGCGTAAGAACAAAGACGGGAATGAGCAGCGCAGCAAACATCGCGGCGATCGCGGCACCCGGTCCGAAGCGTTCTCGCGCCGCCGAGGCCGAGATCGCCAACAAAGCCAAAAGCAGTAAAAACGGCCAAGCGATCAGCAGCGCTATTTCTGCGTCCTCGCGCGACATGAGCTGCGAAAATAGTAGCAACAGGACGCCGAGCGCGCCATCAAACAGCCGTGACCAATGGAGGTCCAGGCCCTCGGGGGGAATAACGCGATGCTGAGTTGTGTCGAACCACCCCTGCCCTGCTAAGAGATCACGGACCTGTACGAGGCGCAAAGTGGAATCTGGGTCGGTCGTTAGTGATCCTCGCTGCCCAAGAGCGACCATGAGGAAGATGGCGAGACAGACCGCCGCAAGGCTCCAGAACACCGGCCAAACCGCCCGGTCCCAGCCCGAGCGCGCCTTTGCGTCGTTCATCCCCCGGCGACCTCCAGGACGATCTTGCCGATATGGTCCGAGGCTTCCATTCGGGCATGCGCCGTGGAGGCGTCGGCCAGCGCGAAGGTTTGGTCCATGATCGGGCGCACGCGGCCCGCGTCGAGAAGAGGCCAGACCTCGGAGCGGAGCACCTCGGCGATGCGGGCCTTGGCGAGGTCGGATTGCGGGCGCAGCGTCGAGCCGGTGATCGTCAGCCGCCGCATCATCAGTTGCGCGAAGTTGAGCTCGATCTTCGGACCCTGCAGGAAGGCGATCTGCACCAGGCGCCCGTCATCGGCCAGCGCCTTGACGTTGCGCGGCAGGTAGGAGCCGCCGACCATGTCGAGAATCAGGTCGGCGCCGCCCTCGGCACGGATGACCTCGACGAAATCCTCGTCGCGGTAATTGATGGCGCGCTCGGCGCCGAGATCGGTGCAGGTCCGGCATTTCTCGTCGGAGCCTGCGGTGGCGAAGACCCGCGCGCCCAGCACATGGGCCAGCTGGATCGCGGTCGTGCCGATCCCGGAGGACCCGCCATGGACCAGAAAGCGCTCGCCCGCCTTGAGAGCGCCGCGCTGGAAGACGTTCGACCAGACGGTGAAATAGGTCTCGGGCAGGCAGGCGGCCTCCTTGAGGCTCAGGCCCGTGGGCACCGGCAGGCAATGGGCCGCTGGCGTCGCCACGTATTCGGCATAGCCCCCGCCCGGCAGGAGCGCGCAGACCGTGTCGCCGACCGAAAGCTCGGTCACGCCGGGACCGGTGGCCACGACCTCGCCCGAGGCCTCGAGCCCCGGCAGGTCCGAGGCATCGGGGGGCGGTGCGTAGAGACCGGCGCGTTGGAGGGCATCGGGACGGTTCACGCCCGCATAGGCGACGCGGATCACGACCTGGCCATGGCCGGGCTCGGGCACCGGGCGATCGACCGGGGTCAGCACCTCGGGTCCGCCCGCCTCGCGTATCTCCACCGCGCGCATCGTTTCGCTCATCGCCGCCTCCGTCATCTCTTCGGGCGGAGAGTGGCGCGTCGGACCCGCCGGGGCAACCGAATTGCCGAAGCCGTCGCCGAGCGTTACCTATGCGCCATGATCTGGCTGTCTTTCATCGTGAATGTCGTGGTTCTGGTGCCGGTCCTTGCGGGGATCTGGCGCGACCATCCGCGCATGACAGAGGTGTTCGGCCCAGATACCCCGGCGCGGCGCGTTCTGGCCTGTTTCTATGCGACCATCCTCTGCGCCTCGCTTGCCGCGCTGGTCTTTCCGGACAAGGCCGGGGAGATCGCGCACACGCTCTTTCCCCTGCAGATCCTCTACAAGCTGATGAGCCTGCCGGCGCTCGGCCTCCGCCACCCGGTCGCGCGCGTGAACGCGGCGGTCGCGGCGCTCCACACCGCGACGATGGTGACCTTCTACACCTGAGGACCTGGCCCCGACTGGCCCGGCACGTCCTGGCGCCGCGCGGGTGCGCGGACCCGAGACAGGACCGCGTTCGGAAGAGCGAAGACGCTTTTCAGGAGCGGGTTCTCGCGGACCTTGGCCTTGGCGGTCTCGATCCGCATGACGTCCTCGATCCGGCGGTCGAGGAAATCCCAGGTCGCCTGTGCCCCGACGGAATCGTCGCCGAGCCAGAAGAGGACGGTGGACGAGTAGACCCCCGCCAGCGTCGCCCGCTTGGTGTACCAGTTGATGTCCCTCGACGTGTCGCCGAGCGCGGACCAGATCGCGTCGGCGGTCTCCCAGATCAGCTTGGCGCCTTCGGGGGCGTAGGGCGGCAATGCGAAGAGCGTCGTGCCGCGGCGCACCGCCTCGCGATCCTCGGACGCCTCGATCCTGAGCCGCACCGCCTGGGCGACCTTGTCGCGGAAGCGCATGTTCGAGAGATCGGACGCGGCCAGCCGCTCGCGCATGATCCGGTCGCCCCGACGATGATAGGCCACCGACAGATCGACCGCGCCCCTGGGAAACAGGCCCCGCGCGACCACCGGATCGACGCCCGAATCCTCGATCGCGGCCCGGAAGGTGGTGTCGGACCAGCCATCGAACGCCACATGCACAAGCGCGGCGTCGAGCAGCGTTTCGGTCGGATCATCGGTCATGTCTGGCGTCTCCCGGGGCATTTTTTCCAGCGTCTCCGCATACTAGACAAGCTAGGGGCGACTTGCTATACGGCCACCTCCTGCAAACTTTGCAACTCAAACCTAGAAAGGTGGTGACAACCACATGCAGGTCAGCGTTCGCGACAACAATGTCGATCAGGCGCTTCGTGCCCTGAAGAAGAAGCTGCAGCGCGAAGGCGTGTTCCGTGAAATGAAGCTCAAGCAGCATTTCGAGAAACCGTCCGAGAAGAAAGCGCGCGAGAAGGCAGAGGCTATCCGCCGTGCCCGCAAGCTGGCGCGCAAGAAAGCGCAGCGAGAGGGTCTGCTTTAAGCACACCCCTTCATCGCACGAAAAGACGACGACCCCCGGGGCGAGAGCCTTTCGGGGGTTTGTCATGTCTGGGGGTGCGGCTTGGTGCTTGGGGGCGTTATTCGGACCCGATCTCGCAGGCCATCTCGACCCCGCCCGGCGGCATGAAGAGCGCCTCCTGCCCCTTCGTCCAGAAGGTCACCGGCTGCCCGTCATAGAAGACGCCGTCATAGATCGCGCCCGACGCGGTCTCGGCGCGGGTCAGGACGACGGCGTTCTCCCCCCAGAGGAGCGAGACGAGCGTCGTCGCGAAGACCGCCTGCACGGGCGTGTCGAGGCCGCCGCAGGTGACCTGCCAGGGTCCGGTGCTGATCGCGTCGGCACTCTCCACCTGGGTGGCGGGATAGCTGGCGCGCAGCTCGTGGATGCGCGTCGCGTAGCTCGCCGCGACGCAGTCGATCAGGGCGACCTCGGCCTTCCAGCACTCGTTCCGGCCCTTGATCCAGCCGCGCTGGAAGCTCTGCAGCATGTCGAGCGGCTCTCCCTCGACCGAGGCCGTCGCAAGCTCGTAGAGCCGCGCCGTCTCGAGATCGAGCGCGGCAAGCGCGTCCGAGGCGCAGACCGCCTCTTCGGCGGCGCCGTCGGCCTTGGTGCAATCGAAACTGGGAGACAGCGTCTGTGCGACGGCCGGAATCCCCGCGGCCGATGTCAGCACCATTACCAGACCGAAGGACCATTTCATCGCGTCACGTCTCCCAAAAGAAAACCCCCGCGCGGGATGCGCGGGGGTCTTGATCGTTACTCTGCCGGAGCGCCCCATTCGGTGGGTGCCCGCTGCGGCTCCGAGCCGTAAAGCTCGCCCGGCAGCTCCTTCGGCATGGCGTGATCCGCCTGCCGGTCGTTCTCGTATTGCTGGTTGTGGCGATAGACCATGAGGTCATCCCAACTGAGCGCCTTGAAGAGGCCCCAGGTGATAAGGCCCACGACGATCGCGAAGGGGAAGCCCGCGACCACCGCCGCCGCCTGCAGCGCGCCCAGACCACCCGCGAGCAGAAGGACCGAGGCCACGCAGCCTTCGGCGACCGCCCAGAAGATCCGCTGGACCTTCGGCGGGTTCGGATCGCCGCCCGCGGTCAGCATGTCGATCACGAAGCTGCCCGAGTCCGACGACGTCACGAACCACAGCACGATCAGGATGATCGCGAAGCCCGACATCAGGTCCGAGGCCGGGAAGTAGTCGAGAAGCGCGAACATCGCGTCGCCGTAATCGTTCTTGGTCGCCTCGACGAGCGTCTGATCGCCCGAGAGCGAGATCTTCAGCGCGGTGCCGCCAAAGGCGGAGAACCAGAAGAACATGATCGAGGTCGGCAGGAGCATGACGCCGAGAACGAACTCGCGGATCGTCCGGCCGCGCGAGATGCGCGCGATAAAGACGCCGACGAAGGGCGACCAGGAGATCCACCAGGCCCAGTAGAAGATGGTCCAGCTGTTCTGCCAGGTGCCGCCATCGGTCCAGGCCTCGGCCCAGGTGCCGAAGGACACGAGCTGCGCGACGTAGTTGCCGTAATTCTCGACGAAATTGTCGAACATGAAGAGCGTCGGGCCGACGATCAGCATGAAGATCAGGAAGAGGAAGCTCAGGATGATGTTGAGGTTCGACAGTCGCTTGATGCCGCCGTCGAGGCCCGCCACCACCGAGATCGTCGCAAGCGCCGTGATGCCCGCGATCACCGCGATCTGGATATAGACCGACTGGCCGATGCCGAAGACCGTGCCGAGGCCCGAGTTGATCTGCATCGCGCCGAGACCCAGCGAGGTCACGATGCCGAACATCGTGCCGAAGACCGCGAGGATGTCGACCACGTCACCCCAGAAGCCGAAGATGCGGTCTCCGAGGATCGGGTAGAGCGCCGAGCGGATGGTCAGCGGCAGCCCTTTGCGGAAGTGGAAATAGGCGAGGCTCAGCGCGACGACGGCGTAGACCGCCCAGCCGTGGAAGCCCCAGTGCATGAAGGAGATCACCATCGCCTGACGCGCGGCTTCCTGCGTCTCGGCGTCGCCCATCGGCGGCGAGAAATAGTGGTAGAGCGGCTCGGCCACGGCCCAGTAGATCAGGCCGATCCCGATCCCCGCCGAGAACAGCATCGCGGTCCAGCTGAAGATATCGTAGCGCGGCGCCTCGTCCATCTTGCCCAGCCGGATGTCGCCGAACTTGCCGAACGCGAGGTAGATCGTCGCGAGGACGAGGACGTTGACCTGGATGATCAGCGCCCAGCCGAAATTGCCGGCAAGCCAGCTTTGCATTCCGCCGAAGACGGTGTTTGCGGTCTCGTTGAAGAGACCTCCGAAGATGATGAAACCGACGATCAGGATTGCCGAAACCGAAAAGACCCGCCGATTTACCTTCGGGAAGAACAGCAGCGGTTCCTGCTGCATTCCGAAGCGATCCTTCATGAAGTCATCCCCCTTTTTTCATTGTTTTTTAGACGCTGGCGACGTCTCAGCTTATGGCGGCGCGAGGCCTTCGCCGACGCGCACCATAAGTCTCGAAAACGTGAACGGAGGGATAATGTTCCCGATTTTCTTACGCTGCAGCCGCGAGATAGCGGCGGCACTGGCTCACACAGGCAGCGCCGTGGTGCGGCTGACCGTCTTGAGCGAGAAGCTCGAATGCATCTGGGTGACATGCGGTAGGCGCGACAGGTAGAGCCGGTGGATGCGGGCGAAATCCTCGGTATCGCGGGCCACGACCTTCAAAAGGTAATCCGCCGTGCCCGCCATCAGGTGGCACTCCAGCACGTCGGGAACGCGCTTGACGGCGGTCTCGAAGGCATCGAGCACCTCTTCGGACTGGCCCGAGAGCGTGATCTCGACGAAGACCGTGGTCGGCAGGTCGAGCT
The DNA here is from genome assembly GCF_042679605.1 of Litorisediminicola beolgyonensis. Taxonomy (NCBI): domain Bacteria; kingdom Pseudomonadati; phylum Pseudomonadota; class Alphaproteobacteria; order Rhodobacterales; family Paracoccaceae; genus Litorisediminicola; species Litorisediminicola beolgyonensis. The sequence goes on along the minus strand of NZ_JBHTMU010000003.1, from coordinate 98,285 downwards.
TTCTTTCGTCCAGAAGCCCGACATAGCCCCGGATATAGCCGTCGGTTTCGAGCCGCTGCACGCGGCGATGGCAGGAGGACGGCGACAGGTGCACCTGTTCGGCCAAATCCGCGTTGGAGATTCGTCCCGAGATCTGCAAAGCGCGCAGGATACGGCGATCCATATCATCCAGCATGTCGAATAATCATCCGTCTTGACTTCGTTCTTCCGAAGACTATTCGGATGTTATCGCTCACTGGGCAAGAGTTTCGTCGGAACTTGCAACCCGCCTCTCCTAGTTTGTCCTCAGAAAACAACGACACCTCAAAGCCCTAGGAGGAGACGAGATGAAGATTGGTTGCCCCACCGAGATCAAGGCCCAGGAATTCCGCGTCGGCATGACCCCGGACGCCGCGGCCGAAGCGATCGCGCATGGCCACGAGGTTCTGATCCAGAAAGGCGCGGGCGTCGGCGCGGGCTTCGAGGACAGCGATTACGAGGCGCAGGGCGCGCGCATCGTCGACACCGCCGAGGCAGTCTTCGACGAGGCCGAGATGATCGTGAAGGTCAAGGAGCCGCAGGCCTCCGAGCGCAAGATGCTGTCCGAGGGCCAGATCCTCTTCACCTATCTCCACCTCGCCCCCGACCGGGCGCAGACCGAGGACCTGATTGCTTCGGGCGCGACCTGCATCGCCTACGAGACCGTGACGGATGCCAAGGGCGGCCTGCCGCTCCTCGCGCCGATGTCCGAGGTCGCGGGCAAGCTCGCCCCGCAGATGGGCGCCTGGACGCTGCAGAAGGCCAATGGCGGCCGCGGCGTGCTGATGGGCGGCGTGCCCGGCGTGTTCCCGGCGCGCGTGGTCGTCATCGGCGGCGGCACCGTCGGCCAGAACGCGGCCGTGGTCGCGCAGGGCATGGGCGCGGATGTGGTCGTGCTCGACCGCTCGCTGCCGCGCCTGCGCCAGCTCGACGATCTCTACAAGGACCGCTTCAAGACGATCTACGCCTCGAAGGCCGCAACCGCCGAGCTGGTGGCCGAGGCCGACATGGTGATCGGCGCGGTGCTCGTCCCCGGTGCGGCTGCGCCCAAGCTCGTCAGCCGCGAGCAGCTCTCGGGCATGAAGCCCGGCGCGGTGCTGGTGGACGTGGCAATCGACCAGGGCGGCTGTTTCGAGACCTCCAAGGCCACGACGCACCAGGATCCGGTCTACGAGGTCGACGGCGTGATGCATTACTGCGTCGCCAACATGCCCGGCGCGGTGGCCCGCACCTCAACCATGGCGCTCAACAACGCGACCATGCCGTTCATGCTGGCTCTGGCCGACAAGGGCTGGAAGACGGCTTGTGCCGACGATCCGCATCTGAAAGCGGGCCTCAACGTCCATGCGGGCAAGCTGACCTACGCGGCCGTGGGTGAAGCGCTCGGCATCGACGTCACCCCGGTCGACGAGGTCATCAACGCCTGAGCTTGCGCCGAACGCGTCCCCGAGGCATCAGGAGGCCATGTCCGGCCTCCTGATCCTTGATGGCGTGCTCACCGACCGCGGCTCGAAATACGCGGTGGCGGGCGCGCCTGCCACGTCGCGCGACGAGATCGACGCGCATCTCAAAGCGCTCAAGCGCAAGAAGAAATTCGCCAAGGCCACGCATAATTCCTGGGCCTGCCTGCTGCCCGAGGGTCCGGCGAAATCCGACGATGGCGAGGCGGGCGCGGGCATGGTGATCGTGCGGATGCTCGAGCGCGACGCGCTAGAGGGACACCTGATCGTCGTCACCCGATGGTTCGGCGGCACCCATCTCGGCGGAGACCGCTTCCGCCACATCCAGACCTGCGTCTCGGCCTATCTCGACGCGCTCCGCGAGGGGCGCTGAGCGTTATTTCAGCTGGCTGACCTTGCTGCCGCGCCGGTTGATGCCACCGCGCGACTGGTAGCGCCCGTCGCGCTCCTGCTGGCAATCGATGCAGAGCTTCACCCCGGGGATCGCCAGACGGCGCTTTTCCGGGATCGGCTCGTCGCATTCGGCGCAAAGGGTCAGGCTCTCGCCGCTCGGGCCCCGCCGCGCCTTCAGGCGCGCCAGCTCGTCCGAGATGGACGCCTCGATCTGTTCGCTCACCGCGCCGTCACGCGCCCATCCGCCCGCCATCTGCGACACCTTTCCACATGAAACTTGTCCGCCATGAAATACGTAGATGCTGGACCTGACCGCTTCAAGGACACCGACATGACCCGTCTCCTCGGCCTTTTCGCACTGATGCTTCTCGCCGCCCTGCCGCTTCGGGCCGAAGAGCGCTTCACCTTCGCGTCGATCGACGGCGGCGAGATCGACCTTGCCGACTGGCGCGGCGCGCCTGTTCTGGTGGTCAACACCGCGTCTCAATGCGGCTTCACCCCGCAATATGACGGGCTGCAGGCGCTGTGGGAGACCTATCGCGACCAGGGGCTGAAAGTGCTCGCGGTGCCTTCGGATGATTTCCGGCAGGAGTTCGCCTCGGCCGAGGCTGTCAAGGAGTTCTGCGAGGTCAATTTCTCGCTCACCCTGCCGATGACCGACATCACCCATGTCCGCGGACCCGACGCGCATCCCTTCTACGCCTGGGCGCGCGAGAGCGCCGGGTTCGAGCCTGCGTGGAACTTCAACAAGGTGCTGCTCGGCCCCGATGGCCAGGTGGTCGCCACCTATGGCAGCGCCACCCGGCCCATGAGCGCGCCGATCACAAGCGAGATCGAGGCGCTGCTCAGCCCCGGACGCGGGTGAGCGCGGCGTAAATCTCGTCCTTGAGCGCCGCCCGCGCCTTCCGGCGCGAGCTCTGCGTGGCGTCATCTGTCGGCGTAACGTCTGTCTCCATGCGGTGAATCTCCGAGTTCACATCGGCATATCTCTCGGCAAGCCGGGCGAAATGCGGGTCCGTTTGGCGCAGCTCGGCGATGTGCTCGCGGTGCTCGGGAAATTCCTCGGCGAGCTGGTGGGGAACGTGGGTCACTCTCGGCCTCCTGTCGGTGATGCTGTTACCGACAGGGATGCAGGGTCCGAGAGACGGGCGCCTTGATCGGGATCAATCGGGCCGCGCGCGAGGGCCTCCGTGAGGCCTCACCGCTTCGCCCGCCGCCATCCCGCCGCGCGGGCGGCGTCTTCAGAGCAGAACCAGCGCTCTCCCCTGCCCTCGTCGATGCGCGTCGCGGCGTAATCCGCCTGTCCCGGCATGTGGTAGATGCGGCCCGAGCCCGAGATATTGCCCTTGATCGCGCATCCCGCGGGCGCGGCTTCGGCCGGAGCGGAGCGTCGGATCGCCCGCCAATCCGCCGGGGTCTGCACCGAGGCCGCATGAAGACCGCGCCCGGCGACCGCCGCGGCCTTCTCGTCGAGATCGTAGTCCATCCCGTAACGGCGATAGGCGAAGGCCAGCCCCTCGGACACCAAGGCCTGTCCGACATCCGCGCCGCCGATGCGACACCGCGCGACGATCCGGCCGTAGCGGTCCCGGTCGACGGTCTCGCAGTCCGCGTCGCGCCCGTCGAAGCGGGCGCGCACTTCTGCGGTGACCCAGGCGCCGCATTCCCGGCCCGGAGCGCCGGGCGCGTTGCAAAGCTGATCGCGCTCGGGCGCGTCGATGGCGTAAAGCCGCACCTTGGCGCCGCCGACCTCGAACGTGTCGCCGTCGATCACACGCACCAAACCCGAGGGATCGGCCACAAGCGGGGTCGCGAGCAGCGACAGGAGTAAACAAAACCTGAACATCCCCTCCGTATCGGAGAGGATGCCCCGGCAATCAAGCGCGGAATTTACCGATCGTTAAGACGCCTTAACGCTGTGCGGTCTTCCAGTCGGGATGAATCCACGGCTCCACGTTCTCGGCGGGAAGGCTGCGGCCCAGAACGTGGTCGGCGATCTTCTCGCCCACCATGATCGAGGGCGCGTTGAGATTGCCATTGGTGATCCGCGGGAAGATCGAGCTGTCGGCGACGCGCAGGCCGTCGACGCCGATCACGCGACCTTCGGGATCGACCACGGCACCGGCGTCGTCCTTGGCGCCCATCCGGCAGGTGCCGCAGGGGTGGTAAGCGCTCTCGGCATGCTCACGCACGAAATCGTCCAGCGCCTCGTCGCTCTCGACCTCGGCGCCGGGCTGGATTTCGCGCCCTGCATAGGGCTCGAACGCCTCCTGCCCGAAGATCTCGCGCGTCAGACGGATACAGGTGCGGAACTCGGTCCAGTCATCCTCGTGGCTCATGTAGTTGAAGAAGATGCGCGGCGCGTCCTCGGGCTTGGCGCTCTTCAGCGTGACCTCGCCGCGGGACTTGGACCGCATCGGGCCGACATGCGCCTGAAATCCGTGCCCGTCCGCGGCGGTCTTGCCGTCGTAGCGGACCGCGAGCGGCAGGAAATGGTACTGGATGTCGGGATAGTCGATACCGGCGGCCGAACGGATGAAGCCCGCGCTTTCGAACTGGTTCGATGCCCCCGGCCCGGTCTTGGTGAAGAGCCAGCGCGCGCCGACATAGGCTTTGCCCAGCAGATTCCAGTAGGTGTAGAGCGAGACCGGCTTCAGGCATTGCATCTGGATGTAGAGCTCCAGGTGGTCCTGCAGGTTCTGCCCGACGCCCTTGCGGTCCGCGACGACCTCGATGCCGTGCTCGCGCAGATGCGCGGCGGGACCGACGCCCGACAGCATCAGGAGCTTCGGCGTGTTGAGCGAAGAGGCCGCGAGGATCACTTCGCGCGTGGCCGAGATCGTCTCGATCCCGTTCGGATGCGAGACCTCGACGCCGGTGGCGCGGCCGTTCTCGAAGACCACGCGGCGGGCGGTGGCGCGCACCAGTTCGGCGCCCATCTTCATCGCGGGACGCAGATAGGCATGGGCCGTGGACCAGCGGCGGCCCTTGTGGATGGTCGCCTCCATCGGGCCGAAGCCCTCCTGCTTCTCGCCGTTGTAATCGTCGGTCAGCTCGTAGCCCGCCTGCGCGCCCGCCTCGACGAAGGCTTGCGTCAGAGGGTTCTTGCGCGGACCGCGCGTGACATGCAGCGGACCCGAGGTGCCGCGCCAGCCCTCCTGCCCGCCGTGGGCGTGCTCCATCCGCTTGTAATAGGGCAGGACGTCGGCATAGCCCCAGCCCGCCGCGCCCTGGTCGCGCCAATGGTCGAAATCGCGCGCGTGGCCGCGCACATAGACCATGCCGTTGATCGAGGAGGAGCCGCCAATCACCCGCCCACGCGGGGTCGCGAGGCGGCGATTGTTGAGGTTCGGTTCCGGCTCGCTCTCGTAGCCCCAATCGTAGATCGGCATGTTCATCGGGAAGGACAGCGCGCCGGGCATCTGGATGAACGGCCCGCCATCCCAGCCTCCGGCCTCGATCACGATCACCGATTTGCCCGCCTCGGCGAGCCGGTAGGCCATGGCAGATCCGCCGGAGCCCGAGCCAACGATCACATATTCCGCCTGCATGACGCGTCATCCTCTTCGTTCGAAACCAGTGACATGGCGCCAGGGACCCTCTGCCCCGAACCGCCTCTCAGGAAATCAAGGCGCCGCTCTCCGACCCCGCCGCCCCATCGGGCGGGTTTGGGCCGGGTCGGCAGAGATGGGCCTTGGGAGAGGCCCATCCATGGTTTGTCAGAACGGGGCTTCGACGGCGCCCATCCGCACATAGACCGATTTCAGCTGCGAATAGTGCTGGATCGCCGCCTTCGAGTTCTCGCGCCCGACGCCCGAGCCCTTCACGCCGCCGAAGGGCGCCTCGACCGGCGCGTCGTTGTAGGAGTTGATGAAGCACGACCCCGCCCGGAGCTGCCCGATCACCCGATGCGCGCGGGTGAAATCCGAGGTGAAGACCCCGGCCGACAGGCCGTAGGGCGTGTCGTTGGCCCGCGCGATCGCCTCTTCCTCGGTCTCGAATTCGAGGACCGACAGCACAGGTCCGAAGATCTCTTCGCGCGCGATGGTCATCTCGTCGGTCACGCCGTCGAAGAGCGCGGGCGTGATCCAGAAGCCGTCGCGGTCGAGCCGCTCTCCGCCCGCGACCAGCCGTGCGCCCTCTTCGACGCCCTTGGCGATGTAGCCTTCGACGATCTCCATCTGGCGGGCGCTGACCAGCGGTCCGAAATTGGTGGCCTCGTCCATCGGGTCGCCCAGGACCGCATCCTTCATCCGCTCGGCCATCCGCTCGACGAAGCGCGCGCGCAGACCCTTCTGGACGAAGACCCGCGTGCCGTTCGAGCAGATCTGCCCCGAGGAGTAGAAATTGCCGAGGATCGCCGCACCGACGGCGTCCTCGAGCGAGGCGTCGTCGAAGACCAGCATGGGCGACTTGCCGCCAAGCTCCATCGTGACGTGCTTCATCTCGCCCGCCGCGGCGGCGTAGACCTTCTTGCCGGTGGGGGCGGAGCCGGTGAGCGACACCTTGGCGACGCGCGGGTCGGTCGCAAGCGCCGCGCCGACCTCGCCCAGACCCTGGACAACGTTGAAGAGACCCGCGGGCGCGCCGGCCTCGAGCAGGATCTCGGCCACCTTCAGCGCCGAGAGCGGCGTCGTCTCTGAGGGTTTGAAGACCATCGCATTGCCGCAGGCCAGCGCGGGCGCGGTCTTCCAGCAGACGATCTGGGTCGGATAGTTCCAGGCCCCGATGCCGGCGCAGACGCCGAGCGGTTCGCGGACGGTGTAGACCCAATCCTCGCCCAGCGGGATGTGCTCGCCGGTCAGGCCGTTGGCGATGCCGCCGAAATATTCCAGAGCATCCGCCCCCGAGGTCGCATCGGCGACCAGCGTTTCCTGAAGCGGCTTGCCGGTGTCGAAGGTCTCGAGCTCGGAGAGCGCGCGGTTGCGCTCGCGCATGATCTGCGCGGCGCGGGTCAGCACGCGGCCACGCTCGCGCGGCGATACTTTCGCCCATTCGGCCTGCGCCCGGGTGGCGCTGTCGAAGGCCTGGTCGAGCACGTCCTTGGTGGCCGCGTAGACCGTCGCGATGACCTCGCCGGTCGCGGGGTAGACGACCTCGATCGGGGTGCCGCTCGTGTCCTCGACATACGCGCCGTCGATGAAGTGGCTCGCGGTCGGTTTCGGGTCGAAAGTCATGTCACATCCTTCCTTTCTGCGACGGGGCGCACCGGCGCCCTGCCCGTTCCGGTCATGGCTAAGTTCGGGTGGCCGAAGGCTTTTCCGTCACTCGCCGCGCGGGAACCGTTTCGATTCTTCCAATACGTTCAGGTCCATGTGGTTGCGCATATAGCGCTCCGAAGCTTTCTGGAGAGGCTGATAATCCCAAGGATAATATCCGCCCTGCCGAAGCGCCTCGTAGACCACCCAGCGCCGGGCCTGGCTGTCGCGCACCGCGGCGTCGAAAGCCTCGAGATCCCAGCGTTCCGCCGCCATCACCCGGAAGGCTTCGAGCGCCTCCGCATGGGCGCTGTCCTCGGCCAGGTTGTGCAGCTCCCGCAGGTCGGCCTCGAGATCGAAAAGCTGCTCGGGATCGCGCGGACAGTTGGTGTATTTGTAGCGCCCGGCCCGCAGGCAGATGAGCGGCGCGATCGAGCCCTCGGCGGCGTATTCCATCGCGACCGGCTCCTTGCGGGCGACGCCGCGCCCCTGCGGCACGAGGCTCTGGCCCTCGGTCCAAGGCATGACCTCGTCCATCGACACGCCCGCGAGCTCGCACAGCGTCGGGCAGAGGTCGATGGTCGAGACCGGGTCCGACACGCGACCGGGCGCCATGCCCGGCGCGGCGATCATCAAGGGCACCCGCGAGGAGCCCTCGAAGAAGCTCATCTTGAACCAGAGACCGCGCTCGCCCAGCATGTCGCCGTGGTCCGAGACGAAGACCACGATGGCCTCCTGCCGCGTCCGCTCCAGCACGTCCATGAGTGCGCCGATCTTAGCGTCGAGATAGGAGATGTTGGCGAAATAGGCGCGGCGCGAGCGGCGCACGTCCTCGGGCGTGATGTCGAAGTTTTTCCAGTCGTTCGCATCGAAGAGCCGCTGGCTGTGCGGGTCGTGATCCTCGTAAGGAATGGGCGCGACCTGCGGCTCCAGCTGGTCGCACTCCTCGTAGAGATCCCAGAACGCGCGCCGCGCGACGTAGGGGTCGTGCGGATGGGTGAAGCTGACGGTCAGCATCCAGGGCCGGTCGTCGCCGCCGCGGGCGAGATCGTAGAGCTTGCGCTCGGCGTGGTAGGCGACCTCGTCGTCATACTCCATCTGGTTGGAGATCTCGGCGACGCCCGCGCCGGTGACCGAACCGAGGTTGTGATACCACCAGTCGATCCGCTCGCCCGGCTTGCGGTAATCCGGGGTCCAGCCGAAATCCGCGGGGTAGATGTCGGTGGTCAGCCGTTCCTCGAAGCCGTGCAGCTGGTCGGGACCGACGAAATGCATCTTGCCCGACAGGCAGGTCTGGTAGCCCGCGCGGCGCAGGTGATGGGCGTAAGTCGGGATGTCCGAGGCGAACTCGGCGGCGTTGTCGTAGACGCCCGTGCCCGAGGGCAAGCGGCCCGACATGAAGGACGCCCGGCCCGGCGCACAGAGCGGCGAGGCGGTGTAGGCGTTGGCGAAGCGCGTTGACCGCGCGGCCAGCGCTTTCAGGTTCGGCGCATGGAGGAACTCAGCGGGCCCGTCGGGAAAGAGCGTCCCGTTGAGCTGGTCCACCATCACGATCAGGATGTTCGGCCGCGCCATGGTCGCTCTCCCTCGGTGCCGTGGCGGGCGTGATGCCAGCCTCGGATCAGAGATAGAGCGGCCTGATTGACTCGTCAATCAACTCGCAAAACAGCCTCAGAGATCGAGCGTACCGATCACCTGCTGGGTGGTCATGCGCGCGACCTCGTAGCCCGTGTCCACGCGTTTCAGGTTGTAACCGTAGCCCCGCATCCGGAACCGCCACTCCGCCTCCGACAGGGTTTTCTCACGTTCGGACAGCAGAAAATTGCGGATGTCCCCAAAGTCTTCAGTCAATTTATTCTCAGCAAACATTGCCACACTCCTTGCCACGGACCTCTCCGTTCACAAGGCGATCCTCGTTAAGGATTGCGGCGGGAATGCGCTGACGTAACGGTATTTTTCGGAAATCGAAACAGTGTGGCGGCGCTCAGCCTTTTGTCTCGTGAACAGACGGCGTGATCTGCCGCTTCAGCTGCGCCTCGCGGAGGCTGAGGAACACCACGGAGGCCACGATCACCAACCCTCCCGCGATGACGTAAGGGTCGGGCGGCTCGTCGAAGAGCGCCGCGCCCAGGAGCACCGCCCAGACGAGTTGCAGGAAGGTCACCGGCTGGGTGACGGTCACCGGAGCGGCGGCAAAGGCCCGGGTCATGGCGTAATGACCGAGCGTCGCGAAGGCCGCGACGCCGAAGAGCACGAAAAGCTGCCACGCGTTCGGCCAGACCCAGTCCATCGCCGCGAAGGGCGCGAGCCCGATGGTGACGACGATGGAGAGCATCGCCACCACGAGCCCCGCCTCGATCTCGTCGGAGAGGATCTTGGCGGTCAGGTAGGAGCCCGCGAAAAAAAGCGCGGTGGCGATCATCGCGATATGGCCCGGGTCGAGCTCGCGGAAGCCCGGTCGCAGGATCAGGAGCGCCCCGCCGAGCGCCGCGACGATGGCGAGGATGCGCCGGAGCGCGATCCGCTCGCCCAGGAAGAACACCGCCAGGATCGAAACGTAGATTGGGTTGAGGTAGTTCATCGCGGTCACCTCCGCGATGGGGATCCGCGACATGGCGTAGAACCAGCATATGACGCCCAGCGTGTGAAACGCCCCGCGCACCCCGAAGAGCCGGAGCTGTCGCCGCGTCAGACGCATCTGCCTGAGCCGTGTCCAGACGGGGACGAGGAAGACCAGCCCCAGAAGGTAGCGCAGAAACGCGCTCTCCGCCGCCGGGACGCTGCCGCCCAGGGTCTTGACGAGCGCGGTGACCATCACGAAGCAGATGCCGGTCGCGATCATCCAGGAGATGCCCACCACCGGGCGCAGTTCCGATCGTTCCATAGCCCAGATCAAGCCCGGGACGCCCGGATTGGCAAGGGCTCAGAGACCGGCGAGAAGCGAGACCGCGATTGCGGCCATGGTGAGCGCGATGACAAGGTCGAGCACGCGCCAGGCCAGGGGCCGCGCGAAGAGCGGCGCCAGAAGCCGCGCGCCGTAGCCCAGCGAGAAGAAGAACACGAAGGACGCGGTCATCGCTCCGAGGGCGAAGGCGAGCCGGTCGGAATATTGCGCCGAGATCGCGCCCAGGAGCACCACCGTGTCGAGATAGACATGCGGGTTCAGCCAGGTCAGCGCCAGGCAGGTCAGGAGCGCCACGCGCAAGCTGCCCGCACCCTCGCCCGCCGTGAGCGCCTCGCCCCCCGTCCAGGCCGACCGGAGCGCACGGCCCGCGTACCAGAGAAGAAACGCCGCCCCGAAGAGACGCATCGCCGTCTCCAACCCCGGCACCGCCTCGGCCAGCGCGCCGAAGCCCGCGACGCCCGCCGCGATCAGCACCGCATCCGAGAGCGCACAGGTCAGCACCACCCAGAAGACATGCGCGCGCCGCAGCCCCTGGCGCAGAACAAAGGCGTTCTGCGCCCCGATAGCGAGGATCAGTGACAGTCCGAGCGAGAAGCCCGCGAGGGCAGAGGTCATGGGGCAGAGGCCATTGTCCGGGGGTCCTTTTCCGGCGGGCTCTAGCGCGCCGCCCCGGCAAAGGCCAGCCGGGCTTGCAGCGCCGCGGGAGCTTGGCCTATAGAGACGGGCGAAATTCCCAACCTTCGACGCACGAGGCATGCCATGGCCGGCCATTCCAAATGGGCCAATATCCAGCACCGCAAGGGCCGCCAGGACGCGGCGCGGTCCAAGCTCTTTTCCAAGCTCTCCAAGGAGATCACCGTCGCCGCCAAGATGGGCGACCCCGATCCCGAGAAGAACCCGCGCCTCAGGCTCGCGGTCAAGGAAGCCAAGTCCAGCTCGGTCCCGAAGGACGTGATCGAGCGCGCGATCAAGAAGGCCTCGGGCGGCGATGCCGAGGATTACGAGGAAATCCGCTACGAGGGCTACGGCCCGAACGGCGTCGCGGTGATCGTCGAGGCGATGACCGACAACCGCAACCGCACCGCCTCGAATGTGCGCTCGACCTTCGGCAAGCACGGCGGCAACCTCGGCGAGACCGGGTCGGTCGGCTTCATGTTCGAGCGCAAGGGCGAGGTCATCTACCCCGTCTCCGCCGGCGACGCCGATGACGTGATGATGGCCGCGATCGAGGCCGGCGCCGAGGATGTCGAAAGCTCCGAGGATGGCCATGTGATCTGGTGCGCCGACACCGATCTGAACGAGGTCTCCACCGCGCTCGAAGAACATCTGGGCGAGAGCGAGTCGACCAAGCTGGTCTGGAAGCCGACCACCACGACCGAGCTCGACCTGACCGGTATGCAGTCGCTGATGAAACTCGTCGACGCGCTCGAGGACGACGACGACGTCCAGCGCGTGACGACGAATTTCGAAGCCACCGACGAGGTCATGGCGCAGCTCTGAGCCAAGCGCCCTTGATGCAAAGCGCGCCCGGGGTCGGGCGCGCTTTTGTGTCAGAGTGTCACGTGTTTCAGAGGATCACGGTGACTTTGGTGCCCTCGGGGCCGCTCTCGACAGTCAAGTCCGCGTCGAGCGAGCGCACCAAGGACTGGACGATACTCCCGCCGACGCCCGAAGTGCCGTCTTCGTCCCGTTCGGCGCCGCTTTTCAGCTTGCGGCGCTGTTCGGCGATGGTGGCCGCGCCCTGCGGCCAGACGCTGTTCTCGGGCAGGCCCTTGCCGTCATCGGTCACGATCAGGCGCACCGACGCCCCCTCTTCGGCCTCGAGACGCACCGACACGACACCTTCGTCGCGATCCTCGAACGCGTGTTCGAGCGCGTTGGTCAGAAGCTCGGAGAGCAGGAGACCGAGCCGAGCGCCGGTATCGACCGGCAGACGCAGCTTGTCGCAATCCACGTTCACGCGGATGCTGCGCCGGCCTTCCAGCCCGGCGACGACCTGCGCGATACGGCTGAGATAGGCCCCTGCGGCCAGCGTCTGGTTGCTGCTCGACTTGGCGTCGGCCGCCAAAAGCTCGTCATACAGAAGCGACAGCGACTCGATGCGGCGGCTCAGCGCTGAGAAGCTGCGGACGGTGACGTCATGGCGCGCCTGGAGACGGATCATGCCGACGATCATCGACAGGTGGTTTTTCACCCGATGCTGCAACTCGCGCAGCATCTCGACGCCGGTATCGACGCGCGCGCCCTCTTCATAGAGGTCAATCGCCTCGTCCCCGTCGGCCACGTGGCGTTGCACCCCGAAGAACTGCACCAACTCGCCCTTTTCGTTGCGCACCGGGGCGATCACGAGCTGGTTCAGGAACGGGGTGCCATCGGCACGATAATTCAGGATGATCGTCTCGAACTCTTCGCCCGCAGCGATCCCCTCGCGCAGTCGACGCACGTCATCGGGCCGCGTCTCCGGCCCCTGCAAAAAACGACAATTGCGCCCGACCGCGTATTGGCGGCTGTAGAGCGTCATCTTCTGGAACCCGTCATTCACATAGGTGATCGGGTTGTCGGGCAGGCGCGGGTCGGTCAGCACGATCGCGAGATCGGTGCCGAACCGGTTGTCGCCGTGCTCTTGGGGCACGTCCACAGTATCTGTCATCTCGGCGAGTCCTCAATAGCTCGGCGCAAGGGGCGAATCGGAAGTTATGGGGGTCGTCGCAGTAGCACGGAATTAAACGGTGACATAGGCTGCCACGGCTTCATTGGCGCATAGGTGAGCGCAAGATAGGCTTTTTGCAAGGGCTGCGGCAGGATATTGCCTATCGACGGGCAGGCGACCGCCGATGACCCAGCGTCACCCGGCGCGAGTGTCAATTTTGCCTTACTGTCCCGCGCGTTCCGCCTCGATCTGTCTCCAGCGCGCGACATTGGCATTGTGCTCGTCGAGGGTCTCGGCAAAGGCATGACCGCCGGTGCCGTCGGCAACGAAGAAGACGAAATCGGTCTCGGCTGGGTTCAGCGCCGCCTCGATCGCGGCACGTCCTGGATTCGCGATCGGCGTCGGTGGAAGCCCTTCGATGACATAGGTGTTGTAGGGCGTTGCGGCGCGCAGTTCCGACTGCCGGAGCCCCCGCCCCAGCACGCCCTCGCCATTGGTGATGCCGTAGATCACCGTCGGGTCGGTCTGCAGGCGCATGTTCCGGTTCAGCCGGTTGATGAAGACCGAGGCGACCTGGGGACGCTCTTCCGCGACGCCTGTCTCCTTCTCGACGATGGACGCGAGGATCAGAGCCTCCTCGGGACTTGCCAAAGGCAAGCCGTCGGCGCGATTGGCCCAGGCCTCGGAGAGGATCAGCTCCTGCGCGCGCTGCATGCGCGAAATCAGGTCCGCGCGGGTGTCGCCCGGGCTGATCTCGTAGCTGTCCGGGGCGAGGCTGCCCTCGGCAGGCGTCAGTTCCACCGCCCCTTCGAGCGCGTCGACCTGGCCCAGCTCGGCGACCACCTGGTAACTGGTCACGCCCTCGGCCAGGGCGACGCGGTAGCGGGTGTCGTTTTCCTGGCGCACGGCGCGGTATTCCTCGGGGACCGCCTCGGCGGCGGGGTCGAATTTCGCGATCTCGACGAAGCGGCCTGTGGCCGGGTCAAGCTCGCGCACCTCGACGGAGGCCGCGTTAACGCCGATGCGGTAGACCACCTCGGTGCCGCAGGTCGACGCGCCGCCCCGGGTCACGATCTCGACAATCTCGGCCATCGAGGCGCGCTCGGGCACCAGGAAGCTTCCCGCTTTCAGGTCCTGCGTCTTGTCGGTGTAATCGGCCCCCAAACGGAAGAGCATTCCGCTCGAGATCGCCTGCTGCTCGACCAACCGGTCGGAGACACGGCTCATGGTCGAGCCGCGCGGCACCTCGAGGCAGATCGCCGCGTCGAGCGGTCCTTCCGCGCCGTACTCGTTCTGCGCCCAGATCAGGCCGCCACCGACGAGAAAGCACAGCACGACCAGGAAGGTCAGTGCATTCGAGGCGATGTGTCGCCACATGGGGAGTTACTCCACCTGTCCGAAGATCACGCTGGCATTGGTGCCGCCGAAGCCGAAGCTGTTCGACAGGGCATATTTGATCCTGCGCTCGACCTTCTTGTTCGGGGCGAGGTCGAGCTTGGTCTCGACCGCGGGCGTATCGAGGTTGATGGTCGGCGGCGCCACCTGGTCGCGGATCGCGAGCACAGAGAAGATCGCCTCGATCGCGCCCGCGGCGCCCAGAAGGTGCCCGGTGGCCGATTTGGTCGAGGACATGGTGGCGCTCGAGGCCGCATCCCCGAGCATCCGCTCGACCGCGCCGAGCTCGATCACATCGGCCATGGTCGAGGTGCCATGCGCGTTGATGTAGTCCAGATCGCCCGGCTCTAGCCCCGCGGATTTCAGCGCCGCGCGCATCGAGCGCTCCGCGCCGTCGCCATCCTCGGCCGGTGCGGTGATGTGATAGGCGTCACCCGAGAGCCCGTAGCCCATGACCTCGGCGTAGATCTTCGCGCCTCGCGCCTTGGCGTGTTCGTATTCCTCGAGCACGACGATGCCCGCGCCCTCGCCCATCACGAACCCGTCGCGGTCGGCGTCATAGGGACGGCTGGCCTTCTGCGGCTCGTCGCCGCGCTTCGTCGAGAGCGCCTTGCAGGCGTTGAACCCGGCGATGCCGATCTCGGAGATCGCCGCCTCGGCGCCGCCTGCGACCATCACGTCCGCATCGCCCAGCATGATCAGCCGCGCGGCGTCGCCGATGGCATGCGCGCCGGTCGAACAGGCCGTGACCACGGAGTGGTTCGGACCCTTGAAGCCGTAGCGGATCGAGACGTTTCCGGAGATGAGGTTGATCAGCGCGCCAGGGATGAAGAAGGGCGACACGCGCCGCGGACCCTTGTCGCGGATCAGGTAGGCGGTCTCGGCAATGGCATTCAGGCCGCCGATGCCCGAGCCGATCATCACGCCGGTGCGCAGCTTCTCGTCCTCGTCCTCGGGCGTCCAGCCCGAATCCAGCACCGCCTGATGCGCGGCGGCGAGACCGAATAGGATGAACTCGTCGACCTTGCGCTGCTCTTTCTTCTCGAGCCAGTCGTCGGGATTGAAGCTGCCATCGGTGCCGTCACCGTAAGGCACTTCACAGGCATAGGTCGTGGCCAGGTGGCTGGCGTCGAACTTGCTGATCGTGCCTGCGCCGCTTTCTCCGGCGAGAAGACGGCTCCAGGTCTCCTCGACGCCGCAGGCAAGCGGGGTGACAAGGCCCAGTCCGGTAATGACGACACGACGCATGGCGGCTGCCCTTCTGCTGTTCTTGCGCTGTGCGCTCTTAGCGCGCGACGGGGCAGCGGGGCAAGAGCGGCGGTTTCGCCGCCGCGCAGCAATCCGCGCGCCCTCCCTCAGGCGTCGGGCATCGGCCCCGAGCTGTCGAAGATCAGGATCAGGAGCAAGGTCACGCCGCTGATCAGGGAAAGCGCCAGGCTCGCCTTGAAGCGGCGCCCGTGTCTCGAATTGGCGAAGAGAAGGCGCGCCTCGCGCCAGGTCAGCCGCTGCGCCGCATGCCCGTTGGCCGTCGGCATGAGCAGCCAGAGCATGCGCGTGCCCGCGCCGCGCATCGCTTCGAGCCAGAGCATGGCACCTGCGATCCATGCGAAGGAAAAACACACACCAAACGCCAGCCCCGCCCCGAGGACCAGCAGGTTCACGTGACTCATACGCAACCACCTCCCACCGAGGCGGAAAAATATAAAAGCGCCGTTTTCCGTCAACGCGTCGGGTGGGTACCTATCCGAAAGGGCTCGGTTACCCGGATGACGCGTCTATCAGGCCCACTGCTCGCCCAGATCGGCGCGGGAGCGGTCAATCCAGTGCTCGCGCAGCCAGGGGCAGGGCTTCGAGTAGCGGATCAGCGAGCCGCGATAGCCGTCGATCGCCTCGTCCATCTTGGGATGGCCGTGGAAACAGACGACCCGGGCATCCTTTGGCAAGGCGGGCTGCCGCCACCAGTTTTGCGGGAACGGGTTGCAGTCATACTTGAAGCTGACCACCCAAGGCTCCGGGATATAAGTGAAAACGCCGCGATCCATAGCCTTGTGCGACGTATAGCGCTGCTCCGAGCCGCGCGCCGTTTCGACCTCGGAATAGGGCGAGGCGGCGAGGTCGTGATAGAGAAAGCCGTGCCGCGCGGGATCGTAGCGGAAGACCGACCCGTGCCCCGTGGGACGCCCCTTACGCTTCTCGGTCCAGTCATGCCGCATGGCGACGGTGCCCGGAGCGAGATCGAAGATCTCGCCGAGCGGCCCGGTGATCACCACGTCGAGGTCGAAGCCCAGAACCGGCCCCTCGAGATCGGGGATCACGCCCTGGCGAAAAAGCGAGGTCTTGCGCATCGCGCCCTGCCGGTTGGCCACCGCCAGCGCGGCATCCATCTCGGCCCGGAACGGCTCGTCGGGCAAGGGGAGCTGCTCGATATCGGGATGAAACCCGCGGGCGTCCTCGGTCATGCAGAGAAACCGCACCGGCCGGTCCATGTGCCGCCGCACGCCCGAATAGAGGCGGTTCACGTATTCGGGCCCGAAGAGCGAACCCCATTTGATGCAGACGACGGTCGCGATGCTCATGCCGCTCTCCTAGCAAGCCCGGTGACCGAGAGCCAGAAGCGCGGCCTGTCACTCCGCATAGATCATCTTCCGGGTCATGCCGCCATCGACCGTGATCACCTGACCGGTCGTGAACCCAGCACCGGCCAGGTAGAGCACCGCCTCGGCGATGTCTTCGGGCCGCCCCACGCGCCCCGCCGGGTGCTGGGCGTGGTCCTGGTCGCGCAACGCGCTCCGGTCGCCGGTGGCGATCCAGCCGGGCGCGACGGCGTTCACCCGGATGTCGGGCCCGAGCGATACCGCAAGCGCATGGGTGAACGCGGTGAGGCCGCCCTTTGAAGCGGCGTAGGCCTCGGTCTCGGGCTCGGACATGGCGGCGCGGGTGGAGGTGATGTTGACGATGGCGCCCTGCCCGTCTCTGAGATACGGCACGGCGCTCCGGACCATCAGGAAAGCCCCGGTCAGATTGGTGCCGATCCATCGGTTCCACCCGTCGAGCGACAGAGTCTCGACGGGACCCGAGGCCGGATCGGCGACCCCGGCATTGTTGACCAGAAGCCCGAGCCCGCCCTCCAGGAACCCCGCGAGCGTGTCGAAGGCCCAGGCGACCGAGCCTTCGTCCGAGACGTCGCAGGTCACCTGTTGCGCGGCGGCGATGCTCTCGGCTTCGGCGCCAAACTCGAGATCGAGCGCGGCGACTTGCCATCCAGCCTCCAGAAGCGCCCGGGTGACGCCGAGGCCAATGCCGCGGCCCGCCCCCGTGACGAGGGCGGTGCGCGGCGGTGCGGTGTTTTCTGAGATCGACATGCCCAGCGAGCTAGACGGACCGCGCCGCGCTTCAAGGCATGGCGGACCGGCTCAGCTTGCGGGCAGACGCCGCTCGACGATCTCGGCCCACCAGGAACACCCGGCGGGGATCGCCTCGTCGTTGAAATTGTATTCGGGATGGTGGACCGGCGCGGTGTCGCCATTGCCGACGAGGATGTAGGCGCCGGGGCGCTCTTCCAGCATGAAGGCGAAATCCTCGCCCCCCATCACCAGCGGCGCGTCGTCGCAATCGCCCGAAACGGCGCGCGCGACATCGGCGGCAAAGGCGGTCTGCTCGTCGGAGTTCACCATGACGGGATAGTTGCGCGTGTACTCGACCCGGGCTTTACCGCCGAAGGTCGCGGCGGTGCCGTTGCAGATCTCGGTCAGGCGTTTTTCGGCGAGATCGCGCATTTCGGGCGCAAGCGTGCGGACGGTGCCGCGCAGGGTGACCCGCTGCGGGATGACGTTGAACGCCTTCGAGGAGCTCTCGAGTGAGGTCACCGAGACCACGATCTGCTCGACCGGATCGGCGTTGCGGCTGACGATGGTCTGGAGCGCGAGGATGGTCTGCGCGGCCATGACGTTGGTGTCGACGGTCTCCTGCGGCTTGGCGGCGTGGCCGCCCTTGCCCTCGAGCACCACCTCCCAGACATCGGTCGCGGCGAAGAAGGGACCGGGCCGGATCGCGAAGCTGCCGACCGGCTGACCGGGCCAGTTGTGCATGCCGTAGACCTCTTCGATGCCGAAGCGCTCCATCATCCCGTCCTCGCACATCTCGCGGCCGCCGCCGCCGCCCTCTTCGGCGGGCTGGAAGATGACGCAGACAGTGCCGTCGAAATTCCGCGTCTCGGCGAGATATTGTGCCGCGCCCAGCAGCATCGCCGTATGACCGTCATGGCCGCAGGCATGCATCGTGCCCTTGGCAGTCGAGGCATAGTCGACGCCGGTCTGCTCTTCGATCGGCAGAGCGTCCATGTCGGCGCGGAGCCCGATGGCGCGCCCGGACGCGGTAGACTTGCCGCGGATCACGCCGACGACACCGGTGCGCCCGATGCCCTCGACGACCTCGTCGCAGCCGAAGGCGCGCAGCTTCTCGGCCACCAGCTGCGAGGTCCGGTGGGTGTCGAACATCAGCTCGGGATGGGCATGGATGTCGCGTCGCCACGCCGTGATGTCGTCATGGAGTTCGGCGAAACGGTTCTTGACCGGCATGGGTCTCTCCTTGGGAAGTCGAAAACGGGATTGCCGCGACCCTGCCAGCGGCGGGCGGCGGCTGCAAGCGGCGGCTCTGTCGCTCCGGGGTTGCGGCCGGGGGCGGCGCCTCCGGCGCCGACGAGAGGCGCTGCCTCTCGTGCTCTCCGGGATATTTCCGGACAGATGAAGGATACGGGGCGGGGGCACGGTGGCCGAACGCGCGCTGGTGGAGAGTGCGGGACCCGCGGCTTGGAACGAGGGTGTATCGGTCCGGGCGATTGGCTCAGAGATTGGGTCCGGGCTCGAGGGGTTGGCCGTCGGAGAACCGCGACCAGCGGAAGCGGGTCAGGTCATGGGCCGGGCGCTCTCCGGTCACGAGCGCGGCGACCGCCTTGCCGACGGCCGGGCCGATGCCGAAGCCGTGCCCCGAGAGCCCCGTGGCCACGGTCAGCCCCCCTGGCCCCGGCAAGCGGTCGATGCAGGGCACGATGTCGGGCAGGACGTCGATCATGCCCGCCCAGGCCGTGCGCGCCGAGACCACTCCGGCGCCCGGGAAGGTCTCGGCAAAGCGGCGGCAGGTCGCGGCGATCTTGCGCCGGTTCGGGGCCGGGTCGAGGATGCGCATCCGCTCGAACGGGGTCTCGACGTCCTCGTCCCAGCGGCGCGCGGTGCGCCAGCCATCGGGCCAGTCGCGCGGCGCGGCGGGACGGAGCGACAGGTCGAGACCGCCCGCCTTCAGAAGCGGCCACCACCGCGGCAGGAGCCGGAGCGCGTCGGGGCCGAGGAAGAGCTCGGAGGCCATCGACGGGGCGAGCGAGTAGCCGCCATCGGTACGCGGGCGGAACGCAAGATGCGCATCGACGGCAGCGGTCCCGGCGACCTGCGGGAGCGGGCCGGTTTCGCAGACACTGGCGCGCACCGAGAGCTGCGGCAGGTCGAGACCGTGCCGCGCGAGAAAGAGGCGCGACCATGCGCCTCCGGCGAGGACGACCTCGGGCGCATGGAGGCGCCCCGCCTCGGTCACTACCCCGGCGATCCGGCCCGCCGCGATGTCGAGCGCGCGGACGGCGCAGTGCTCCACCAGCGTCGCGCCCGCCTCGGAGGCCAGCCGCGCCAGTTCCGGAACCGCGGCCCAGGGCTCGGCCACCATGTCTCCGGGCGTGTGGAGCGCGCCTGTCCAGTTCGCCCGCGCCTCCGGCAGAAGGGCGCGAAGCTCGTCACGGGAGAGGAGCGTGCTGCGGTGGCCATGGAGCGCGCGCGCATCGGCGGACCAGAGCGCGTAGTTCGACAGGCTCTGCTCGGACCGGGTGAGATAGGTCACGCCGGTCTGCCTGAGGCCGATCCGGCCCCGGCATTCGGCATCGAAGCCCTGCCAGAGCGTCTGTGCCTCCTGCGCCAGCGGGACCTCGGCCATGTCGCGGCCCTGCACCCGCACCCACCCCCAGTTGCGCGCGCTCTGCTCGCCGGCGATGCGGCCCTTTTCCAGAAGCACCACCCGGTGACCCGCGCGGGCGAGATAGAGCGCGGTCGACACCCCGATCACGCCGCCGCCGATCACCGCGACATCGGCGCGTGCGGGCGGCGGGCCGGGATAGGAGACCGGCGTTGCGAGCGAGATCGGGAAGCTCATGCGAGGATCGCGAGAAGGCGCTCGATGAAGCGCTGGCCCGCGGCGAACTCGGAGACCGGCAGGTATTCGTCCGGCTGATGCGCGACCGCGATATCGCCCGGACCGCAGACGACGGCGCGGTAACCCGCGGCCTGGAAATGGCTGGCCTCGGTGCCGTAGCTCACATGCTGCGTGCCATTGTCGCCGGTGATCTGGCGCACCAGCGCCTCGGCGCTGTTATCGGCCTCGGGCACGAAGACCGGCAGGCGAAACCCGCCCGAGAGATCGATGCCGGTCTCCGGATGCACCGCCTGCATCTCGGCCTCGATCTCGGCGACCTTGGCGCGGAAGCGCCGATCCCAGTCGTCGGCGGTCTCGCCCGGCACGATGCGGAAGCCCAGCGAGAAGCGGCAGTCCTTGGCCGTGATGTTATGCGCGGTGCCGCCCGAAATCTGGCCGACATGAACATTCGTGCAGGGCGGATCGAAGAGCGCCGCCAGATCCGAGGGCTCGGCCGCCATCGCCTCGGCGTTCACCTGGTTGGCCCAGTCGATGAGCCTCGCGCCATACATGATCGCCGACACACCGCGATGCAGGATCGAGCTGTGGACCTCGAAGCCGCGCATATGCACCTGGTAGCTGAGCCCGCCCTTGTGACCGGTGACGGCCGCCAGCCCGGTCGGCTCGCCCACGATCACGTCGCGGGCGCGCGGCACCACGCCCTGCATCGCCTCGATCAGGGGCGCGGCGCCGATGCAGCCGATCTCCTCGTCATAGCTGAGCGCAATCTGCAGCGGCCGCGACACGCCGCGCGCCTGCGCTTCGACCAGCGACCAGATCGCCAGAGCGTCGAAGCCCTTCATGTCGGTCGTTCCGCGCCCATAAAGACGGCCGTCGCGCTCGGTCACCGTCCAGGGGTCGCTCTGCCAGTCCTGGCCGTCCACGGGAACCACGTCGGTATGCCCCGACAGAACAACCCCGCCCCCCTCGTCCGGGCCAACATGGGCGAAGAGCCCGGCCTTGGGCTCGGAGGGATGGGGATGGCGATGCGCGGCGATCCCGTGCGAGGCGAGATACGCCTCGACCCAGTCGATCAGCGGCAGGTTGGTGTCGCGGCTGATCGTCGGGAAGGCCACCAGCCGGTCGAGGATCTGGCGCGGCGACAGGGTCTCGGGCATCGCGGGGGCTTCCTTCTTTCACTCGCGCGCCCGGTCTAGCCGATCCGCGGCATCGTGGCGACCCGGGCGCGCCGCCTGCCCCCCTCGCGCTCTTCCAGGCTTCTTCTTTTTCCAAATACGCATCCCACGGCCCGCCACCCCGCGCATCGCCGGGGTGGCAGTCCGGGGCCCAAGATCAGTTGGGGATCAGGTCCGGCACGATGGTGACGATGCCGGGGAAGAACCACAGGATCGCCAGGCCCGCGACCTGGATCAGCACGAAGGGCGCGACACCGCGGTAGATATGGCCGGTCGTGACCTCTTTCGGCGCGACGCCCCGCAGGTAGAAGAGCGCGAAGCCGAAGGGCGGCGTCAGGAACGAGGTCTGCAGGTTGACCGCGATCATGATCGTCACCCATTTCGGGTCGAAGCTGCCGCCATAGATCACCGGTCCGACGATCGGCACCACGATGTAGATGATCTCCAGGAAATCGAGCACGAAGCCCAGCACGAAGAGCACCAGCATCACGATCAGGAAGACCGTGAACTCGTTGTCGAAACTCTTCAGGAACTGCTGGATGTAATGCTCGCCGCCGAAGGAGATCACCACGAGGTTCAGAAGCTGCGAGGCGATCAGGATGGTGAAGACCATCGAGGTCACCTTGGCGGTCTCGCGCACCGCCGGGCTCAACACGCCGTTCGACAGGAGCACCCAGCAGGCGTAGATCAGGCCGAAGAAGGCGAAGAGGAAGCAGGCATAGGCCGCGAGGAACGCGATCCAGCTTTCGACCGACACTTCGCCGATATTCACCCGCAGGTCGAAATTCATGCCGAGGATGATCATCCCCGCGAGCGCCAGCGTGGACCAGGTGATGATCCAGGGGTCGCGCCCGCGCTCCGAGAGCTTGCGGTAGGCCGCGAGCATGATCGCGCCTGCCGCGCCGAGAGCGGCGGCGGGCGTCGGGTTGGTGATGCCGCCGAGGATCGAGCCCAGGACCGCCACGATCAGGACGAGCGGCGGGAAGACCACGCGGATCAGCTCGTTTTTCGCCATGCGGCGCGCGGCGACGCGACAGCCATAGAGCGCCAGGAGAAGCGGCAGCGCGATCAGCAGCACGGTTGTGCCCGCCGAGGTCAGGGGCGAGATCGCCAGCATGTCGACGAGCAGGAGCAACAGGATGCCGACCGCTCCCGCGATCAACGGTGCGGGGGCCGCGACAGGGGCGACACCGCGTCCGACCGCCAGCGCGATCCCGAGCGCCACCGCGATCACGGCGATGCCGGTGCCGATCGGCGCCGCGTTCGCGACCTTGTCGGCCTGCGCGGCTTCCAGCTCCTCGGGGCTCAGTTCGCGCGCCTGCGCCACGCCACCCGCGGCGTCGATCTCGGCCTGCTGGGCCACGGCTTCGTCCCAGGCCTCCTGGCCATGGAGCTCGATCATCGCAGCCTGGCAATCGGGCGAGACATTGGTGCGGAGCGACGCGGTCTGACCCGCGGCGGAGAAGCTGTCGACCTCGGCGCTCTGATCGCCCACGAGGCCGGTCTCGGCCAGAAGAAGCGCACCGGCGACGATGGCGACAGGCACCAGCAGGAACCAGGTCAGGCCTTCGGAGCGCGTGATGACCTCGCCGCCCATCCCACCCTCGGAGGCGACGGCCGGCGCCTTCGACGGGTTCAGAAGCGCGAAGACAAAGGCATAGACGCCGTAGAGCACCGCCAGAAGGATGCCGGGCAGAAGTGCTGCCTGGAAGAGCGTGCCGACCGACACCACCGCGGGTTCGCCCAGATAGGTGAGCGCATCCGAGCAGCCCACGAGATTGGCGCGGTTCTCCTGCGCGGCGGAGTAGAGATCGCCCGCAAGCGTGCCGAGAAGGACGATCACGATCGAGGGCGGGATGATCTGTCCGAGCGTGCCCGACGCGGCGATCACGCCGGTGGCAAGCTCTGGCGAGTAGTTGTTCCTGAGCATGGTCGGCAGCGCCAGAAGGCCCATCGTCACCACGGTCGCACCGACGATGCCGGTCGAGGCGGCGAGGAAGGCGCCGACCACGACGATGGAGACGGCAAGACCGCCCGGCAGCGGGCCGAAGACCCGCGCCATCGTGGTCAGAAGATCGTTGGCGATCTTCGAGCGCTCCAGCACGATGCCCATCAGGACGAACATCAGGACCGCCAGCAGCGTCTCGATCGACTGGCCCGCGAGCACGCGCTCGTTGATCCGGTTGACGATGAACGAGACGTTGCGGTCGAGCGCCGTCTCCCAGCCGCCCGCGAAGACGTGCTCGGCGACGCGCGGCAGGTCGGGATAGCGGAAGATCGACACCGCGTCGGGCCGGACCCCGGAATTGACGATGTCGTTATAGGCCTGCGACGAGGTGTCGATGGCCTGGTGAACCAGGAGCCCGGCGCTGTCGAGCGCGGCGATGATCCCGAAGGAGATGACCCCGGCCCCGCCGATGGCGAAGGCCACCGGGAAGCCCGAAAGGATCGCGCCGAAAAGCGTCGCGAAGACGATGATCAGGCCGATCTCGACGCCGTCCAAACCGAATAGCATTGTCCCTGCCCTCTCTTAGCTCTGCGACGGCACGTGCGGTTCTTCGACCGCCTCGAGCACGTCGAGATCGAGATATTTGTCCTCGCTCTCGGGCCCCTCTTTCCACTCCAGGTAGGAGCGCCAGAGGAAGGCCCAGGCGTGGATGAAGATCAGCCCGCAGAGCGCCACCAGCAGCACCTTGAACAGGAAATAGGCGGTGAAGCCGTTGGGGCTGAATCCGATGGTCTCGACGTTCCAGCGCAGCGCGCGGCTCTTCATCAGGAGCTGCTCGAGCGTGTTCGATGCCGAGGGGTTCGGCACGATCAGGTGGCGCCAGAGGAAGAACCACGAATAGAGCCAGATCAGCACCGCCATCGGCATCATGAAGAGCACCGATCCCAGCATGTCGATCACGCGCTTGGCGCGGAACGAGATCGCCGAGTAAACGAGGTCGACGCGGACATGGCCTTTCTGCACGAAGGTGTAGGTCAGGCAGAGCGCGACGACGAGCGCGTTGTAGAACTTGAGCTCCTCGGACCACCAGGAGATGTCGAAGCTCACCGGGATGCCGAAGCCGAGGCTGATCTCGGCGCGCGCGAAAATGCGCTGCATGAAGACGATGATCACCTGCTGGAGCACCATCAAAAGGCCCGCCCAGGCGAAGACGCGGCCGAGCGTGTTGGCGATGCCCTCGAGCACCCGGACGCCGCCCCAGAGGATGCTGTTTCGCCAGAGCCCGATGCCGGTGAAGACCAGAAACGCGGTGAAGACGACGAAGAAGAACTCGACCGACCCGCCGTAATAGACGAAGCGGGTGATCGCCTCCTTGTCGGACCAGTCGAGCCAAAGCCCCGGATGCGTCAGCGCGTAGCCCAGGTTCCAGAAGGCAAGTGCGAGGTTTTTCAGAACCCAGCCGATCCCGGCCACCAAGGCTCCGAACACGCCGACCGCTTCGACGGCACCGTCCTGTTCCATCAGTCTCTCCCCCGGAAGCTCGGACGGGGTCTTCTGCCCCGCCATCGTCGCCGTCAATCCTTGGCGGCGGTTCTTATTCGAGCGGAAGGGGCCCCCGCAAGGACGGAGGCCCCGATATCGTCAGCTCTCGTGAGCCTTAGCCGAGCACGCGGTCGCGCTGCGCGGTGTAGACGCCCGACGAGCGCTTGATCCACTCCGACGACGACTTCATCGAGGACATCGCGCTGTCGTAGATCTTCTTGTAGAGCTCGTCGCCCATGTTCTCGTCATGGACTTCCTGGCTGGCCTGGCCGAACGCATCCCAGACGCTGTCGGGGAACTCGCGGATGGTGACGCCGCCCGACTGCAGACGCTGGAGCGCCGCACCGTTGTTGGCGAGGAACTGCGCGAGGTTCCACTGGTGGCTTTCGGCGGCCGCGATCTCGACGATCTTCTGATGCGCGGGGCTCAGGCTGTCGAAGACCTCGCGGTTCATCGCGAGCGACAGGCCTGCGCCCGGCTCGTGGAAGCCTGCGGTGTAGTAGATCTTGGTGATCTCCTGGAAGCCGGCCTTCTCGTCCGCCCAGGGACCGATCCACTCGGTTCCGTCGATCGCGCCCGAAGAGAGCGCCTGGTACACTTCGCCGCCGGGGATGTTCTGGACCGAGGCGCCGAGCTTGCCGAGCGCCTGGCCGCCGAGGCCGGGCATGCGGAACTTGAGGCCGTTGAAATCCTCAGGACCGGTGATCTCCTTGGAGAACCAGCCGCCCGCCTGCGCGCCGGTGTTGCCCGCGAGGAAGGATTTCAGGCCGAAGATCTGGCCCAGCTCGTCATGCAGCTCGTGGCCGCCATCCTGGTAGTACCAGTTCACCAGCTCCTGCGCGGTCATGCCGAAGGGCACGGCGGTGAAGAAGGCGTAGCCCGGGTGCTGGCCGACGAAGTAGTAGTCGGCGCCGTGATACATGTCGGCCTGGCCCGAGGTCACCGCGTCGAACACCTCGAACGCGCCGACGAGCTCGCCCGCGGCCTTCAGGTCCACGGTCAGCGCGCCATCGGTCATGGCGGTGATCATGTCGGCAGAGCGCTGCGCGGCGTCATGCACACCGGCGAGGCCACGGCCCCAGGTGGTGACGAGCGTCAGGGTGCGGTTGCCCTGCGCGTAGGCCGGCGCTGCCAGCGCCGAAGCGGCGGCCGCGGTGCCGCCGACGGCGGACGTGCGAAGGAAAGAACGACGATCCATTAAAAACCTCCCAAGTGTTGTCGTGCGCCAGAGCGGCTGCCCGCTTTGACGCGGATCGTTGAAGTGCGGCGACGTTAGCCGCGCCTTTTCACAAGGGGAAGGCCTGATTCTGTGGCCGATTGCGGAAATAACGGGCAGTTGACCCGGGGCTCAGGCCGCCGCGTGACGCGTCCCTCGCTTTGACCTTGCGTCACCTTTTCCACCCGCTCAGACTTCCGGCCCGCGCGCCGCAACCTCAGCGCGTTCGACAGGACGAACACCGACGACAGCGCCATCGCGCCCGCCGCCAGCATCGGCGACAGGAGCATGCCGTTGACCGGGTAGAGCGCGCCCGCGGCGACCGGGACGAGCGCGGCGTTGTAGCCGAAGGCCCAGACGAGGTTCTGGCGAATGTTGCGCAAGGTGGCGGCGCTGATCTCGACCGCATTGCCGACACCGGCGAGCGCGCCCGACATCAGGACGACATCGGCGCTTTCGACCGCCACGTCCGTGCCGGTGCCAAGCGCGATCCCGACATCGGCGGCCGCGAGTGCCGGGGCGTCGTTGATGCCGTCGCCCACGAAGGCCACCGGTCCGCCCTCCTGCAAGGCGCGCACCGCATCGACCTTGCCCTCGGGCAGGACACCCGCGATCACCCGCTCGATCCCGAGCGTTGCTGCCACGGCCCGCGCGGTCGCCTCGCCGTCGCCGGTGATTATCGCGACCTCGCGGCCCTGGGCGCGCAAGCCCGCCACGGCCGCTTTCGCGTCGGGCTTGATCGGATCGGAGACCGCCAGGAGCGCCGCCGCCTGCCCGTTCTTCGCCGCATAGAAGACCGACCGGCCCTCGGCGGCGAGCGCCGCGTGGCGCGGCCGGAGCGCGGCGATGTCGATCCCCTCCTCCTCCATCAGGCGCGCGGAGCCGATCAGGAACGCCGCGCCGCCGACCCGCCCCGAAAGACCGCGGCCCGCAAGCGCCGTGACATCCTCGGTCGCGGGGAGCCTCAGCCCCTCCTCTTCGGCGGCGGCGGTGATGGCGCGGCCCACCGGGTGGTCCGAGCGCGGCAAGGGCCGCCAGAAGCGTGTCGCGGTCGGCCCTCAGGACCGGCTCGAAGGAGGTGAGGGCCGGTCGCCCCTCGGTCAGCGTGCCGGTCTTGTCGAAGGCGATGGTCCGCACGCCCGAAAGCGATTGCAGCGCGCTGCCCTGCCGGAAGAGCACGCCGAGCGTCGCAGCGCGCCCGGAGCCCACGAGGATCGAGACCGGCGTGGCAAGTCCCATCGCGCAGGGACAGGCGATGATCAGCACCGCGACGCCCGCGACCAGCGCATGGGTCAGGCGCGGCTCCGGCCCGAAGAGCATCCAGCCCGCGACCGTGAGCGCGGCGATCCCCAAAACGACGGGCACGAAGATCAATGTCACGCGGGTCACGAGGCTCTGGATCGGCAGCCGCGCGCCCTGCGCCTCTTCGACGATGCGGATGATCTGCGCCAGAACCGTGTCCTGGCCGACCGCCGTTGCGCGCAGGGTCAAAGCGCCCGCGCCGTTGACGGTGCCTCCGGTGACGATGTCGCACGGTGCCTTCTCGACCGGCAGCGGCTCTCCGGTCAGCATGCTCTCATCGAGATGCGACCGCCCCTCGGTCACCTCGGCATCGACCGGTACGCGCGCGCCGGGCGCAAGATGCAGGATATCGCCTGGCACGATCTCGTCGCGGTCGATCTCGATCACTGCGCCGTTCCGCTCGACCCGCGCGCTGCGGGGGGGCGAGCCCGGCCAACGCCCGGATCGCCGCGCCGGTGCGCCGCTTCGCGCGCGCCTCCAGCCAGCGACCGAAGAGGATCAGCGTCACGATCACGCCGGCGGATTCGTAATAGACATGCCGCGTGCCCTCGGGCAGGAGCCCCGGCAGCAGCGTGGCGATCAGCGAAAACCCGTAGGCCGCCCCGGTGCCGACCATAACGAGCGAGTTCATGTCCGGCGCGCCGTGGCGGAGCGCCTTGAAGCCGGTGATGTAGAAGCGCAGCCCCGGTCCCGCCAGAACCGCACCGATGAGCACCATCTGGGTCAGCCACGAGGTCTGGCGCCCGATAGTGGCGTCGATCCAGCCGCCGAGGCCCGGGATCAGGTGCCCGCCCATCTCGACCAGGAAGACCGGCAGCGTCAGCGCCGCCGCGACGACCAGGTCGCGGCGGAGCGTGTCGATTTCTTTCGTGTCGTCAGTCTGTTGCGGCGCGGCCTTGTCATGCGGCGTGGCCGGATACCCGGCCTCGGTCGATGCGCGCGCAAGCGCCCCGGCGTCTCTGGCCCCCGCGAGAACCGTCACCGTTACGCGACCGGTGGCGAGGTTGACATTGGCGGACAGGACGCCCGGCTCCGCCAGAAGCGCGCGCTCCACCCGGCCGACGCAGCCTCCGCAGTTCAAACCCGTGACGTCGAGCGCGATCTCCTCCTGCCGCGCCGGGTATCCCGCCGCGTCGAGCGCCTCGATCAGCGCGGAGGGCGACAGGTCTTCGCCCGTCACCGAGCCCCGCTTCGTGACGAGATTGACCTGCGCCTCGCTCACGCCCGGGACTTCTTCGAGCGCGCGCGTCGCCCGCGCGGCGCACCCGCCGCAGGTCATGTTCTCGATGGCGAAACTCAGATGTTGCACGGCGACCTCGCTGATTTTGCCCCTAGATAGGGCTTCCAGTCACTGGAGGGTCAAGAGCCGAGCCTGTCCGCAAGCACGCATGCCCCGGCACGCCCCTGCCAGTCGATCTCGACCGTGGCGTGATGGATGCCGTGCTCCTCCCGGAGCCTCAGCTTCAGGGCGTCGGTGACCGCCTCGGGATCGGCCCCGTCCTCGAGCTGTGCCTCGAGCGTCGCGACCGGCGCGCCGGAGGTGATCGACCAGACATGGACATGCGCGATCCCCGCAAGACCGGGCACATGGGCGATCAGGTCGGCCCGGAGGTCGGTCAGGACGATATCGCCGGGCACGCCCTCCATCAGCACATGCGCCGAGGCCCTGAGAAGCGACAGCGCCGAGCGCAAGAGGATCGCCGACAAAAGCACCGACAGGATCGGGTCGATCGGCGTCCAGCCGGTGAGCCAGATGAGCCCGGCCGCCAGAAGCGCCGCGACCGATCCCAGAAGATCGCCCAGCACATGGATCATCGCGCCGCGGATATTCAGGTGATCGCGGTCGCCCCGGCTCAGCATCCAGAAGACGGCGATATTGACCAGGAGCCCCAGCGCCGCGATCACGAGCATCGGGCCCGCGAGAACCGGCGCGGGCGAGATCAGCCGCCAGAGAGCCTCCCACGCGATCCAGGCAATGAGCGCGATGAGGCTCAGCGCGTTGACGAAGCCCGCGATCACTTCGAGCCGGAGATAGCCGAAGCTCCGCCGCGCGTCGGGCCCGCGACGCCCGAGCTTGAACCCGGCCCAGGCCAGCGCCAGGGCCGCGGCGTCGGTCAGCATGTGCCCAGCATCGGCAATGAGCGCGAGCGAACCCGCGATCAGCCCGCCCACCAACTCTGCCAGCATAAAGCCCGCGGTCATCACGAAGGCCCAGAACACGACGCGCTGATTGTCCTCGCGAAGGGTCGGCGCGTGCGAATGGGCGTGGCTGTCCTGGGGCATGGCGCGGCGGCTTTCGGGCTGCGAATGCCCCCACACATGCGTGCCCGGACAGCGCTTGTCCACCGGGGGGGCGCGCGTCTGGGGCGGTTTTGCCTCAGATCCGGGGTTTTGCCGGGACCGGGCACGCCCGCGCCCTAGTCTTGCCCCACTCCTCTCCTTAGGCTGCGCCAAAAGGCCGATGGGAGCCGCCGGTCGCACCGGACGGCACCGACAGGGTCGCGGAGCAGGACGTCGTGTTGGACAAGGGAAAAGACAGCGTCGACCGTGTGTCACGGCCGCTTGTCGTCGATCTCGACGGCACGCTGACGCCTGTCGACACGCTGCACGAGGCGGCACTCAGGTATTTCCGCGCCGCACCGCTTGCCGCGCCGCTCCACATGCTCGGATGGCTGCGCGCGGGCAAACCGGTGCTGAAACGCGAGCTTGCGCATGCCACGCCGCTCGATCCCGCAACCCTGCCCTATGACGACACCGTTCTGGCCGCGATCCGCGCGGCCCGTGCCGATGGCCGCCGGGTGGTGCTCTGCACAGCCTCGGACCGCGCGTCGGCAGAGGCGATTGCCGCGCATCTCGGCCTCTTCGACGAGGTCATGGCGAGCGACGGGCGGGTCAACCTCGCCGGTCCTGACAAGGCCTCCGCGCTCGTCGAGCGTTTCGGGACGCGCGGCTTCGACTATATCGGCAATTCCAGCGCCGATCTCGCGGTCTGGGCCGAGGCGCAACGGGCGCTTGTGATCAACGCTCCGGAAGCGCTCGCGCGCGAGGCTGAGGACCGAGCACCGGAGATCGAGCGGATGGCCGGACGCCAAGCCGGTCTCCGCGACTGGCTGCGCGCCGCGCGGCTGCATCAATGGGTCAAGAACCTCCTGATCTTCGTCCCGGTCCTGGCCGCGCATCGCTATGACGAGCCGGCTCTACTGGCGCAGATGCTCCTGGCCTTTCTCGCCTTCGGGCTCCTGTCCTCGGCCACCTATTTCCTGAACGACCTGCTCGATCTCGAAGCCGACCGCGCCCACGCGGCCAAACGCCATCGCCCCTTCGCCTCGGGACGGATCCCGGCGGCGCAGGCGGCCCTGGTCACACCGCTGATGTTTCTCGGCGCACTTGCGCTCGCCGCCCTGAACGGCGCGGGCTTCGTGCTGACCGCCTTGATTTACCTTGCGGTCTCAACGCTCTACTCTGTGCAACTCAAGCAGGTGCCGCTTCTGGATTGCATGCTCCTCGCCGGGCTGTTCACGCTGCGCGTCATCGCGGGCGCGGTGGCGATGGATCAGGGCCTGTCCTACTGGCTGCTCCTGTTCTCGGTCTTTCTCTTCCTGTCGCTGGCCTATCTCAAACGCTACGTGGAACTGGCGCAATCCCGACCGAAGGGAGAGCTCAAGGGCCGCCGCTACCGAAGCGAAGACGTGCCCATCGTGATGGGCCTGGGACTTGGCGCGGGCTATGCCGCGACGGTGGTTCTCGGGCTCTACATTCACTCCGATGCCGCGATCGATCTGTATGGAAATCGTTATTTCGTAAGCTTTTCGCTTCCGGTTCTGATCTACTGGGTGAGCTGGATGTGGATGCAGGCCTCGCGCGGCGAAATGCATCACGACCCGCTGCTCCACGCGGTGCGCAGCCGCCACAGCCAGATCACC
This sequence comes from Litorisediminicola beolgyonensis, assembly GCF_042679605.1. Classification (NCBI taxonomy): domain Bacteria; kingdom Pseudomonadati; phylum Pseudomonadota; class Alphaproteobacteria; order Rhodobacterales; family Paracoccaceae; genus Litorisediminicola; species Litorisediminicola beolgyonensis. The sequence continues at coordinate 66,971 of NZ_JBHTMU010000003.1, read as the reverse complement.
GGCGCGCTGTTTCTCGCCATCTTTTTCGCCGCGAGCCATGTCCCGGGATGAGCCCACATACCGCGCGGTCGGTTGGGGCGGACGCAAGAGCGTCCTGCACCGCCCCCGCCCCTTGGCCGAGGGCGCGCTCGAGGGGCTCGAGGCGCCGGCGCTCGCCGTCGGCCTCGGGCGCAGCTACGGGGATGTCGGCCTGGTGGCCGGAGGCGTCGCGCTTCAGAGCCGCGCTCGGGCGCGCTTCCTGAACTTCGACAGGGAGAGCGGCGTTCTGGCGGTCGAGGCGGGCGTGACGCTGGGCGAGATCCAGCGGCTGGCGATCCCGCGCGGCTGGGCCTTGCCGGTGACGCCCGGCACCCAGCAGGTCACCGTCGCGGGCGCCATCGCCAATGACGTCCACGGCAAGAACCACGCCCGCTCGGGCACGTTCGGCGCGCATGTCACGCGCTTGCGGCTTGCGCGCAGCGACGGGTCGATCAGCGATCTCGGCCCCGAGGACGAGACCGGCCGCTTCGCCGCGACCATCGGCGGGCTGGGTCTGACCGGGGCGATCCTGTCGGCGGAGATACAGCTGCGCCCCGTGGCAGGCCCGTGGCTCGATACGGAGACGGTGCCCTTCGACGGGCTCGATCGCTTTTTCGAGCTGTTCGAAGAGAGCGTCGAGGATTGGGAATACAGCGTCGCCTGGCTCGACGTGACCCGCAAGGATCGCCACCGCGGCCTGTTCCTGCGCGCCAACCACGCGGACGAGCGTGGCCCGGCGCTGCCCGCAAGGCGGCAGCGACGCGTGCCGGTCACTCCGCCGGTCTCGCTGATCGGGCCGACCTCGCTGAGGCTCTTCAACGCGCTCTACTACCGGCGCAACGCGGCGCGGGCCGGTCGGGCACGCCAGAATTACCAGAGCTATTTCTACCCGCTCGACGCGCTCGGCGCGTGGAACCGCATCTACGGACCGCGCGGCTTCTACCAGTACCAGTCGGTGGTTCCGCCCGAGCACGCGCGAGAGGCGACCGCCGAGATGCTCGCGGCCATCGCCGAGGCGCGGCAGGGCTCGTTTCTGATGGTTCTCAAAACATTCGGCGCTAGAACCAGCCCGGGCCTCTTAAGCTTTCCGCGCGAGGGGACCACGCTGGCGATGGACTTTCCGGACCGGGGCGCTGACACGTTGCGCCTGTTCGACCGGCTCGACGCGATCCTGCGCGAGGCCGGTGGCCGGATCTACCCGGCCAAGGACGCGCGGATGTCCCGCGCCATGTTTGAGTTTGGCTACCCGGGCCTCGCGGCCTTCCGTGCCCATCGCGATCCCGCGATGCGGTCGGGCTTCGCGGACCGGGTCATGGGAGGAATTGATGAGTAACCGGCGGATGATCATCGTGGTGGGCGCAAGCTCCGGCATTGCCGAGGCCTGCCTCAGGGCCTGGGCCGACGAGGGCGGCGCGGATTTCCACCTGCTCGGCAGGGACGAGGAGGTGCTCGACGCCATCGCCGACGACCTGGGCGTGCGCGATCCCGAGACCCGGGTCGGACGCTCCGTTCTGGATTTCCAGGAACCCGAGGCGATCCGCACCTTCTCGGGCCTGACCGAGACGCAGCACGTCGATACCGTGCTCATCGCCCATGGCGCTCTGCCCGTTCAGTCCGAGATGCAGGACGATCTGCAGGCGCTCTCTGACAGCCTGATGCTGAACGCGATCTCGCCCGCGCTTTTCGCCGAGGCTTTCGCGGCCCGGCTGGAACATCAGGGCTATGGCACACTGGCTGTGATCGGATCGGTCGCGGGCGATCGGGGGCGGAAATCGAACTATGCCTACGGCGCGGCGAAAGGGCTTCTCGAACGCTATGTCGAGGGTCTGCAGCACCGCTTCGGCTCGGACGGCCCGCGCGCCATCCTAATCAAACCCGGCCCGACCCGCACCCGGATGACCGCGCAGATGGATCAGTCGGGCATGGCCGATCCCGACGCGGTGGCGAGCGACATCCTGCGCGGGATCAAGGCGGGCAAGCCGGTGATCTATACGCCCGGCAAGTGGCGCGTGATCATGGCGGTGATCCGGCTCCTGCCGCGCGCGATCTTCAACCGACTGGATATCTGATGCCCTGCCCCGGCCGCGCCCGACCGCCGCACCCTGTCACGGGAACAGGCGCATGAGCGGCTACGAGACCGCGGCGCGGCGCAAGGCCCGGACCGACGAGACGACAGAGGACGACGAGATGGCATATGCGGAGCGCAAGATCCTCCTCCCCGGCGGGGCGGGACTGGTCGGGCAGAACCTCGTGGTGCGGCTCAAGGCCGCCGGGTTCACCGATCTCGTGGTGATCGACAAGCACGCCGCCAACCTGCGGATCTGCGAAAAACTTCACCCCGACATCACCTGCATCGAGGCCGATCTGGCGCGGCGCGGCGACTGGGCCCGGGCCTTCGAGGGCGCCGACAGCGTGGTGATGCTGCAGGCCCAGATCGGCGGCCTGAGGAAAGAGGCCTTCGACGACAACAATGTGCGTGCCACCGAACTGGTGCTCGACGCGATGCGCCGCTTCGAGGTCACGGGGCTCGTGCATATCTCGTCCTCGGTGGTGAACTCGGCCGCGGATGATTTCTACACGCGCTCGAAGACCACCCAGGAAGAGATTGTGCGCCAGAGCGAGTTCGCCGCCACCATCCTCCGCCCGACGCTGATGTTCGGCTGGTTCGACCGCAAGCACCTGGGATGGCTGTCGCGCTTCATGGGCCGGGTCCCGGTCTTTCCGGTGCCCGGCGACGGGCGCTACATGCGCCAGCCGCTTTATGTGGGCGATTTCTGCGACATCATCCTGTCCTGCCTGAAAAGCCGCGGCCCCGAGGGTACGTTCGACATCTCGGGCCAGGAGAAGATCGACTATATCGACCTGATCCACGAGGTCCGGCGCGCCGCGCGCCACCGCACGCCGATCGTGAAGATCCCCTTTGGTCTCTTCCGCAAGCTCCTGCAGGTCTGGGCGCTCTTCGACCGCGACCCGCCCTTCACGCCCGCGCAGCTCGACGCGCTCGTGACGCGGGACGAGTTCCGGGTGATCGACTGGCCGGAGATCTTCGGCGTCCGCGCCACCCCGCTGGCCGAGGCGATGGACGCCACCTTCCGCGATCCGACCTATTCCGACGTGGTGCTGGAGTTCTGAGATGAGCGAGCCGTTGAAGATCGCGGTGATCGGCGCGGGCCCCATGGGGCTGGCCGTGGCCTATCAGCTGGTCCGGGACGGTCACCGCCCGGTGATCTACGAGGCCGCGCCGCGCCCCGGGGGCATGGCGGTCTGCTTCGATTTCGGCGGCGACATGATCGAGCGGTTCTACCATTTCCACGCGACCTCGGACGACGATTTCTTCGCGCTTCTGGACGAGTTGGGGCTCGGGCAGGACATGCGCTGGGTCAACACCAAGATGGGCTATTACTACCGGGGCGAGGTGCAGGACTGGGGCAACCCGACCGCGCTCCTGCGCTTCCGGGGCCTCGGCCTTGCCGCCAAGTTCCGCTACGCGCTGCACGCCTTTCTCTGCACCAAGCGGCGCGACTGGTCGGGGCTCGACCGGCAGCGAGCCAAGCCCTGGCTCAGGAAATGGGTCGGCGCCGAGGCCTACGAGACGCTCTGGCGGCGGCTCATCGACTACAAGTTCTACCACGAGGGCGACGATCTCTCGGCGGCCTGGATCTGGAGCCGGGTGCGGCGGATCGGCCTCTCCCGCGAGAGCCTGATGAAAGAGAAGCTCGGCTATCTCCAGGGCGGCTCGCAGGCCTATATCGACGCGGTGGTCGCCGCGATCGAGGCGGGCGGCGGCAGCTTCCGGCTGGGCGCGCCGGTCGAGGAAGTGACGCTCGACGGGCCGCGGGTCACCGGCATCCGCAGCGGTGGCGGTCAGGAAGACTACGACCTGGTGATCTCCACGGCGCCCCTTCCTTACGTCCCGCAGATGATCCCGGATCTCCCGGCGACGCTCCGCGACCAATATGCCGCTATCCGCAACGTGGCGGTCGTCTGCGTCATCGCCAAGCTCGCCCGGCCCCTGACCGACAAGTTCTGGCTGAACGTCAACGACCCCGAGATGGATATTCCCGGGCTCGTGGAATACACCAACCTCCGGCCGATGGATCACACCATCGTCTACGTGCCCTTCTACATGCCCGGAGACCATCCGAGCTACTTGGACAGCGACGCGGCCTTCTGCGACAAGGTGCGCCGTTACCTTCGGACCATCAATCCCGCGCTGACCGAGGAGGACATCCTCGACGTGATCGCCTCGCGCTACCGCTACTCGCAGCCTGTCTGCGGGCCTGGGTTTCTCGACACGCTGCCCCCGGCCAACCTGCCGATCCAGGGGCTTTGGGTGGCGGACACCTCCTATTATTACCCTGAGGATCGCGGCATCTCGGAAAGCACGGGATACGGGCGGCAAATGGCACGCGACGCGGTCGCGGCGGCGCTGGCGGCGCGATGAGCCTCAGGCAGAACAAGCTGATCCGCTTTTTCGTGGCCTCGGGCCTCGGCGCGCTGATCAACGTCGTCTCGAGGGCCCTTCTGGGCCTCGTCATGGCCTTCGAGATCGCCGTCGTGCTGGCCTATCTTTTCGCGATGACGGTCACCTTCCTGATGAACCGCGCCTATGTCTTTCCCGAGGGGCGGCTTGCAGCGCGCACGCAATACCTGCGCTTCGCGCTCGTCAACGGCGTGTCGCTGCTGATCGTCTGGGGCGTGAGCGTGGGCCTTCTGCGGGTGGTCTTTCCCGCCATCGGCATGGACTGGCACCCGGCGCTCGTCGCCCATTCCATCGGCGTCGCGAGCCCCGCCTTCGTCGCCTACTACCTGCACAAGGCCTTCACCTTCGCCTGACGGGCCGCCGCTTGGCGCTCAGTGATAGGTGAACTCGCCCACCATGTTGCGCCACTCGCCCGAGGCCAGCATCTTGCGATGCGTGAAGCGCACGGAGTGCAGCGGCCCCTCTATGCTGTCCTGCCAGAACTCGATGAAGCCCAGAAGCTTCGGATGGTCCGGGGCGAGATCGTACTCCTGCCAGACGAAGGTGTTGAGCACGTTCTTGTAGTCGGGCAACCGGTAGAAGATCTCGGCCGTGGTGAGCCCGTATCCCTTGAGCAGAAGTTCCGTTTCGCTCATCTGCATGGTGGTCCTCGCGGTTTCTTGTCTGTAAGACGAATCCTGCGGGGACAAATTCAACAAATCAATAAAAACAGACTGTTAGCAATCTGAAGCGATGGCTGCCAGTGCAACGGGAACAGCCCCCATTGCGCCCAATATCCAGCATCTGTTATAGTTTCGGCAACAAGATATAGAAGAACGACTGGCGGACAGAGCACGTGGCAGATACCCCTGAAGAGCCTGGAAACGTTGAGGAAAATCTCCCGGAGCGTCCGCCTCACGACGGACCGGTGATCTCGATCGCCGAGGAGATGAAATCCTCGTATCTCGATTACGCGATGAGCGTAATTGTTAGTCGCGCGATCCCCGACCTGCGCGACGGGCTCAAACCGGTGCACCGGCGCATCCTCTACGCGATGCACGAGACCGGAAACAGCCACGACAAGCCCTACCGCAAATCCGCCCGCCCGGTGGGCGACGTCATGGGTAAGTATCACCCCCATGGCGACAGCGCGATCTACGACGCGCTGGTGCGGATGGCGCAGGATTTCTCGATGTCGCTGCCGCTGCTCGACGGCCAGGGCAATTTCGGCTCGATGGACGGCGATAACGCCGCGGCCATGCGCTATACAGAGGTGCGCATGGACAAGCCGGCCGCCTATCTCCTGAACGATATCGACAAGGAAACGGTGGATTTTCAGGACAACTACGACGGCAAGGATCGCGAACCGACGGTCCTGCCCGCGCGGTTCCCGAACATGCTGGTCAATGGCGCGGGCGGCATCGCCGTCGGCATGGCGACCAACATTCCGCCCCACAACCTGGGTGAGGTCATCAACGCCTGTCTCGCGCTCATCGAGGAGCCGGATCTGACCTCGGAGCAGCTGATCGAGTACATTCCCGGTCCCGACTTCCCGACCGGCGGCATCCTTCTGGGCCGCTCCGGCGCGCGGAAGGCCTATCTCGAAGGGCGCGGCAGCGTCATCATCCGCTCCAAGACCCGGGTCGAGGAGATCCGCAAGGACCGTTACGCCATCGTCATCGACGAGATCCCCTATCAGGTGAACAAGGCGACGATGATCGAGCGCATCGCCGAGGCCGCGCGCGAGAAGCGGATCGAGGGCATCGCGCATGTGCAGGACGAAAGCGACCGTTCGGGCGTGCGCGTGGTGGTCGAACTGAAGCGCGACGCGACGGCGGAGGTGGTGCTGAACCAGCTCTTCCGCTTCACGCCGATGCAGACCTCGTTCGGCTGCAACATGCTGGCGCTCAACGGTGGGCGGCCCGAGCAGCTGACGCTGCGCGGCTTCCTCACCGCCTTCCTGGACTTCCGCGAGGATGTCGTCGCGCGGCGCACCGCGTATCTGCTGCGCAAGGCGCGCGAGCGCAGCCATATCCTCTGCGGTCTCGCCGTCGCGGTCTCGAACGTGGACGAGGTCGTCGCGACCATCCGTGCCTCGGCCGACGCCGCGGAAGCCCGCGAGAAGCTGATGGAGCGGCGCTGGCCCGCGGGCGAGATCCTGCCCTATATCCGGCTGATCGACGACCCGACCCACACCGCGAACGAGGACGGGACCTACAACCTTTCCGAGGCCCAGGCCCGCGCCATTCTCGAGCTGCGGCTCCAGCGCCTGACCCAGCTCGGCGTCAAGGAAGTGACCGACGAGCTCGAGGAGCTGGCCGGCAAGATCAAGGAATATCTCGAGATCCTCGGCTCGCGCGAGCGGATCATGGGGATCATCTCGGACGAACTCCGGGAGGTGCGCGACCTCTTCGCGGTGCCGCGCCGCACCGAGATCGCCGAATGGTCCGGCGACATGGAGGACGAGGACCTCATCGAGCGCGAGGACATGGTCGTGACGGTCACCCAATCCGGCTATATCAAGCGCACGCCCCTCGCCGATTTCCGCTCGCAGCGGCGCGGCGGCAAGGGTCTGTCGGGCGGCGGGCTCAAGGAAGACGACGCGGTCACCACGCTCTTCGTCGCCAACACCCACACCCAGCTTCTGTTCTTCACCACCGACGGCATGGCCTACAAGCTCAAGACCTGGCGGCTGCCGCTCGGCGGCCGGACCTCGAAGGGCAAGGCCATCGTCAATATCCTCCCGATCCCGCAGGGCGTCTCTGTCGCGGCGATCATGCCGGTCGACCGGGATGAGGAGGATTGGGACGATCTGCAGATCGTCTTTGCCACCTCCAAGGGCTCGGTGCGCCGGAACCGGCTGTCGGATTTCACCAACGTGAAGGCCAATGGCAAGATCGCGATGAAATTCGAGGGCGAGGACGAGAACACCCGCCTGATCAACGCGCGCATCTGCTCGGAAGACGATGACGTCATGCTCGTCACCGATGCGGGCCGGGCGATCCGCTTCCCGGTGCCCGAGGTGCGGGTCTTCAACTCGCGCAACTCGACCGGCGTGCGGGGCGTGAAGCTCTCGAACGGCGACGAGGTCGTGTCGATGTCAATCATCCGCCATTTCGAGGCCAGCGCCGACGAGCGCGCCGCCTATCTCAAGATGCGCCGCCTGATGGCCGGCGTCACAGATGACGAAAGCGCGGACGAGGACGAGGGCAATGCCGACAGCCTCCTGCCGCAGGAGCGCTATGCCGAGATGTCGGCAGCGGAGAACCTGATCCTGACGATCACCGCCGGAGGCCTCGGCAAGCTCAGCTCCAGCCACGACTACCCGGTGCGCGGGCGTGGCGGCATGGGCGTGACCGCCTGGGAGAAGAGCATGCGCGGCGGTCCCATCGTCGCCTCCTTCCCGGTCGAGATGGACGACCAGATCATGCTGGCCACCTCGCGCGGGCAATCCATCCGCGTGCCGGTGGACGGCATCAGCTTCCGCTCGCGTGGCGCAGGCGGTGTGAAGGTCTTCAATACCGGCGCCGGTGAAGTGGTCGTCAGCGTCGCCTGGATCGCCGATCAGGGCGACGAGGATCCCATCGAGGAAAACTGAGGGTTGTAAACGACTGTGTACGGTCCGTCGGTAATTGCAATGTTGACATTGCGCATGGGCAAGCCCTTTAATGCGAGACCCTTTGCTGCCCGCGCCAGCCGGGGCAAAGACGAATACAAAAGTCGTCTTTTCGAGGGAAGAACTGCAGCGCGGCGTAGGATCCTTTTCGATGGATAACTGGGACGATTTTCGTTTCTTGGTCGCGCTGTCAAAGGCAGGCACCATGACGGCGGCGGCCAAGATGCTCGGGACCAATACGGCCACGGTATCGCGCCGGATCGACCGGCTGTCCGAGACGCTCGGAACCCCGGCCTTCGTCAAGACCGCCGATGGCTGGAAACCGTCCGAGGCCGTGCGCGAGATCATCTCGATCGCCAACACCTTCGATGGCGAGCTGCGCTCGGCCATGAACACGAACTCCCAGGACAAGACCAACCAGCTCGTGTCGCTCAATGTCGGAAGCGTCCCGATCGTCACCTCGCAGGTGCTCTTTCCGGGTCTGAGGCGGCATGGCGACATGCTGGACGGCGTGTCGCTGACCTTCTCGGATCGCATCTTCCGCGAAGGCCTGGGCGAGAACGACCTCGTCATCATGTATGGCGCGCCCGAAAGCGGCCGGGTGGTGACCCGGCGCGTCGGGCAACTGACCTTCCGCCTGTATGGCTGGAAGGGCGGCAAGCCGACGGGCGAATGGGTCGGTCTGGCGCAGGAGCATGACGAATATCCGCCGATGCAGATGGCGTTCGACACGTTCAAATGCCCGCCGCGCATGCGCGTCGAAAGCTTCACCGCGCTCTACGACCTGATGCTGCAAACCAAACTGCCTGGCCCTCTGCCCGATACGCTGGCCGCGCAGGACAGCGAGCTGGTCACGATCAAGACAGCGCACGAACCGTTCCGCGGCGAGTTCTGGATGATGTTCCACGAAAGCCGCCGTGGCGATCCGGCGATGCGCAAGGTGGTGGATTGGGTCACCCGATCCTTCCAGGACGTCGATTTCGACCGCGTGCAGCAGAGCCGCGCAGGCTGACATCCCATAAATGCAAGCTCAGATTTGAACCTCTGGCGATTGCCAGAGGCGTCCTTCTGAGCGGATAGTCGCGTAGGAACAGCGGGTCCGCCCGCTCTGGACTCGACCGCACGACCCTCGGGACGCGCAAAAATCAGGTCGGCGACGAGCGAAACGGACCACAGGGACGCGGCAAGACCCCCTCCTCGGGTCAGTCGCTCCTCTCGGGGAAAGACATTGGTGCGGCCGAGCCGCCGCATCTCACGGGGCACACCGTAGACTGGCGCAGCTGCAAGGCTGCGCCCCCTTTTTTTCTAAAGCCCGTAAAGCTCTGAAAACTTGGCCTCGAGATAGTCCATCAGCGGCCCCTCATGCGGGGCGAAGCCGCAGGCGGCCTCGATCGTGTCGCGCGGCTCGCGCAGCCCGCCATGGGTCTGCAGGGCCCCGCGCAGCCAATCGGTCGCCGGAGACGGATCGCCCGCAGCCAGCGCCGACTCGAGATCGGGGACCGCCTGTCGCAGCGCCTCGTTCAGGCATCCGGCATAGACATTGCCGAGCGCGTAGGTCGGGAAGTAGCCGAAGAGGCCCACCGACCAGTGGACATCCTGCAACACGCCATGGGCGGGCCGGTCCACCGGATACCCGAAATCGGTCTCGAAGCGCGTGTTCCAGGCGTCCTCGAGATCCGAGACCTCGAGCGCGCGCGAGATCAGCTGCCGCTCCAGATCGAAGCGCAGCATGATGTGGAGGTTGTATTGCAGCTCGTCCGCCTCGGTGCGGATGTAGCCTTTGCGCACCCGGTTCACCGCGCGGTAGAACGCCTCGGCATCGGCGACGCCGATCTCGCCGAAGGTGTCGCGCAGCTGCTCGAAGAGCCAGCCGGTGAACGGGCGCGACCGGCCGAGCTGGTTCTCGTAGATGCGGCTCTGGCTCTCGTGTACGCCCATCGACACGCCCTGTCCGAGCGGCGTGAAGAGATAGGCCTGGTCGATATTCTGCTCGTAGGCGGCGTGGCCGACCTCGTGGATCGTCGAGTAGAGGCAGTTGAACGGATCGGCCGGATCGGTGCGGGTGGTGATGCGGACATCGTTGCCGCTGCCAGACGAGAAAGGATGCACCGCCTTGTCCACGCGTCCGCGCGACATGTCGTAGCCGAACGCCCGGGCGACGTGACGCGAGAGCTTCATCTGCGCCGCCTCGTCATAGGTGCCCGAGAGCCCGTCGGGCTCGGGCTGGCCCAGCACGCGTTCGCGCAAGGCGACAAGGCGCGGACGCATGGCGTCGAAGATCGTCGCGATCTCGGCGGCGGTGGTCCCCGGCTCGTAATCGGCAAGAAGCGCGTCATAGACATCCGCGCCGTCGGCCAGCGCCGCGCCCTCCTCGCGCTTGAGCGACAGGACCTCTTTCAGGGTCGGCGCGAAGGCCTGGAAATCGTCCTTGGCGCGGGCCTCGGCCCAGATGCCCTGGGCGACGCTCGTGACCCGCGCGATCTCGGAGGCGAGCCGCGCCGGAACCCGGGTCGCGCGCTCATGCGAGCGGCGGGTGTGGCGCAGGACCGCCTGCCCCACCGGATCGAGCGCGGAATCGTCGATCTCGGCGAGCCACTCGCTCAGCCGCGGATCGGTGCGGCGCGCATGGAGGACAGCGGTCATCGCTGCCATCTCCTCGCCCCGCTGCTCGGCCGCGCCGCGCGGCATCATCGTCTCCTGGTCCCAGCCGAGCCGCCCGGCGACATGGCCAAGCGCGGAGGTCTCGCGGGAATGGTCGAGAAGCGCGGTATAGGCGTCGGTCATGCAGTCCCCCGGATCGACGAGAAGATCGGATATTGCGCCCCGAAGCGCGCGCGGATGATCAGCACCCAGAGCGCCACGGCCCCGAGCTGGTGGAGAATGGCGAAATGCAGGGCCGCGCCGTAGAGCACGGTCACGATGCCCAGCACCATCTGCAGCGTCAGCATCGCCAGAACCGCGTTGAAGCGGAAGCGCGTCTCGGCATTGGGCGAACGCCGCGCCCGCCGCCAGGCGATGAGGCCGAAGATGAAGAGAAGATAGCCCGCGACCCGGTGCATGAACTGCACGAGCCCGTCATTCTCGAAGAAGTTGCGCCAGAGCGGCTCGATCTCGAAGGGCGTCGGCGGGAAGACTCCGCCGCCCATGAGCGGCCAATCGGTATAGTTCCGGCCCGCGTCGATCCCGGCGACGAGCGCCCCCAGCAGGATTTGCAGGAAGGCGAAATGCATGAGCCCCGTGGCCATCGAGAAGAGCTTGGCCTCGCGGCCCCGCCGCGCCTGCATCAGCGCGCGCTCCTCGCGCCCCAGCAGGAAGATGTCCCAGGCGATCAGCCCGAGGATCACGAAGGCCAGCCCCAGATGCGTGGCCAGCCGGTAGCTCGCCACGTCGACCCGGTCGCCGCCGAGCCCCGAATGCACCATCCACCAGCCGATCGCGCCCTGAAGCCCGCCGAGCGCGCCGAGGATCAGGAGCCGTCCGGTCCAGCCCGGCGGGATCTTGCGGGTCACGAGGAAGCCCAGGAAACCGAGCGCCCAGACGAGGCCGATGGCACGGCCGAGCTGCCGGTGGCCCCATTCCCACCAATAAATGAATTTGAACTCCTGCAATGACATCCCGGCGTTTTGCAGGGTGTATTCAGGGATCTGCTTGTACTTTTCGAACTCAAGCCCCCAGGCCTCGGCCGACATCGGCGGCAGCGCACCGGTGACGGGCCGCCATTCGGTGATCGAGAGCCCGCTATCGGTCAGCCGTGTCAGCCCACCGACCGCGATCATCGTGACCACAAGGGCGAAGAGGATCATCAGCCAGACCCGCACCGCGCCGCGCGCACCGCGACGGCCCTGGTCGATCATGCCGCCCTTGGGGGCCGCTGCTTTCGGCGTCTCTGCGCCCATCTCTTCGAAGAGCTTACGCTTGGAGCTCATGTCGCATCCTCCGTATCCGGCGAGACAGTATGGTCGCCCCCGAGGGTCCGCAAGTCAGCCCGAGCGATCCTTCCATCGGACCATCTGACGCAGGACGCCGTGCAGGGTCTGCACATCCGCGCGGGTGAGCGGCAGGCGGCTCCAGAGATTGCGCAGGTTGCGCTTCATCGGGTCGGCCTTGTGCTCGGGAAAGAAGAAGCCCGCCTTGTCGAGCCGCTCCTCGTAATGGCGCGAGAGCGCGTCGATTTCGGCCTGGTCGGCCCAGACCGCGCCCGCCATCTCGGTGGTCTCATGCGCGATCTCGCTGGTCGCGCGGCGCCATTCATAGGCCGTGAGCAGCACGCATTGCGCCAGGTTCAACGACGAGAAGGCCGGGTTCACCGGCACCGAAATGATCGCATTGGCGCGCGCGACATCGTCGTTCTCGAGACCCGCCCGTTCGGGTCCGAAAAGCACCGCGACGCGCTCGCCCTGCCCGATCCGCCTGGCGGCATCGGCCATCGCCGCCTCGGGGCTGAACACGGGCTTCGTCAGCCCGCGCATCCGCGCTGTCGTGGCGTAGACATAGCTGCAATCGGCCACCGCCTCGGCCGTGGTGGGATAAAGCTGCGCTTCGTCCAGAAGCCGACCCGCGCCCGAGGCCATGGCGACGGCCTTTTCGTTCGGCCAGCCGTCGCGCGGCGCCGTGACCCGCATCCGGTCGAGCCCGAAATTCCACATCCCCCGCGCCGCCGCGCCGATATTCTCGCCCATCTGCGGACGGACGAGGACAAAGCTGGGCTGGGGCGTGTCGGTGGGCATGGCGCGTGGGGCTCCTTTCGGCGCCGCCTCTCTAGGCGCGCTCGGAGCGCTTCGCAAGACGGCGCGCCCCGTGCTAGGCTCTGCCCATGGCGGCGGATCCCGGAGTTCTGGAGCTGATGCGCGGCGATCTCGCGGAGGTATCCGGGATCGTCGAGAAGCGCATGTTCGGCGGGCTCTGCTTCATGAAGGACGGCCACATGCTCTGCGGGGCCCATCGCGACGGTGCGATGTACCGCGTCGGCAAACCCCGCGCCGCCGAGGCGCTGGCCCTGCCCGGCGTGCGCGAGATGGGCTTCACCGGACGCCCGATGCCCGCCTTCGTCGAGGTCGCGCCCGAGGATATGGACGACGAGGGCACGCGGGCCGCGCTGCTCGCACTGGCGCTCGCGAATGTCGCGAGCCTGCCGCCGCGCGGCTGACGGGCGTCTTTCCAAGCCGCGACCGCTCGGTTATGAGGGCCGAAACCCCGGTAAGGACCGCGAAGATGGCCCAAGAGGACGCCCCTCAGCTCTACCTCGTCACCCCGCCCGAGATCGACCTCATGAACTTCCCCGACCGGCTGCGCTCGGTCATGGACAGCGCCGAGATCGCCTGCCTCCGGCTGTCGCTGGCGACGCGGGACGAGGACACGCTCCTGCGCGCCGCCGACGCGGTGCGCGAGGTGGCGCATGAGCGCGACGTGGCGCTGGTGATCGACACCCATGTGGTCCTCGCGCAGCGGCTGGGCCTCGACGGGGTGCATCTGGTCGACGGCTCCCGCTCGGTCCGCATGGCGCGCAAGGAACTGGGCGCGGACGCCATCGTCGGTGCCTTCTGCGGGACGTCGCGCCATGACGGCCTGACCGCCGGCGAATCCGGCGCGGATTACGTCAGCTTCGGCCCGGTCGCGGCCGGAGCGCTCGGGGATGGCAGCGTCGCGGAGCGCGAGATGTTCGAGTGGTGGTCCGAGATGATCGAGCTGCCGGTCGTCGCCGAAGGCGGCCTGACCGTCGATCTGGTCCGCGCTCTCGCCCCGGTCACCGATTTCTTCGCCATCGGCGAGGAGATCTGGCGCGCCGAGGATGCCGCCGCCGCACTGTCGGCGCTCCGGGCAGCGATGGAATAACACCTCAGATCAATCGCTTCCGTCGCGATCCTCATGCGGCACGGGGATACGCGCATGCAGCGCATCGCGCACCCGCTCTTCCAGATCGCGCGCCAGGGATTTGCGGTCGCGTGCCTCGGCCACGCGCACCGGCGGGTGCAGCACCAGCTCGACCCGGCCATGCCGCCGCGCCGCAAGGCTCTTCAAGAGATGCGGGCCGAACTCCATGTCGCCCCACCAGCCGTAGAAGCGCGGGCTCTCGCCCTCGGGCGCATGGTAGATCACCGTCACCGCCTGCAACTGCAGGTCCTCGCGCAGCGCCTCGGTGAAGAAGGCCGCGAAGAGCGTCGACTTGAACGGCAGCACGCGCCGTCCGTCGGTCGAGGTGCCCTCGGGAAAGAACAAAAGCCGGTGCCCGTGGCGCAGTCGGTCCTCGAAGACCGCGCGCTGACGGGCGGCCTCGCGCGGGTCGCGCCGGATGAAGACCGTGCCGGTGGCGCGCGCCAGCCAGCCGATCCCGGGCCATCCCGCCACCTCGGATTTCGAGACGAAATAGACGTTCCGCCGGGCGTTCAGAACGAAAATATCGAGCCACGAGGAATGGTTCGCGACGATCGCGCCGGGCCCGTCGATCCGCGGGCCACTGACGGTGAGCGTCAGGCCGAGGATCCGCAGCGAGCCGCGACAGACCATCTGGGTGATCCAGGGCGTGACCGGACGGTCGACGCCGAAGAGCGGGCGCTCGATCAGCCGCGTCAGGAGAAGCGTCGCGAGCCCGCCGAATACCAGGGTGCCCATCGGCACGCCCCTCAGGACCACCCGCAGCCAGCCGCCCGGCCCGATCCGCCACGCCTCGGGCTGGACATCGTCCCAGGTTGGCTTCACGACGCCTCGCGCCGGTAGAGCGCCCCCTGCCGCGGGTCGAGACGCGCGGTGTCGATGACGAGGCAGATATCGGTCGTGTTGAACGCATGATCGAGAAACGCGCCGTCCCCCACCACCGCGCCGAGCCGCAGGTAGGATTTGATCAGCGCCGGGATCGCGCGCGCGGCCTCGAGCCGGTCGAGCCCGTCCTCGGGGCAGAGCGCCATCGGCTGATGCACGCGCGAGCGCACCCGGAGAGGCTCCGGCGCGAGATGGCGGTGATGGAGAAGCGAGAGCGGCGCGGCGAGTTCCTTGACATCGGTGCCGTGAAAACTGGCGACACCGAAAAGGAGCTCGATCTCATGCGCCGCGACATAGTCCGAGAGCCCCTGCCAGAGCCGCATCAGCCCCGGCCCGCCCCGATAGTCGCGATGCACGCAGGAGCGCCCAAGCTCCAGGAGCCTGCGCCCCGAGGACCTGAGCGGCGCCAGGTCGTATTCATCCTCGGAGTAGAACTGCCCGATCTCCCGCGCGGCGTCTTCGCGCAACAGCCTGTAGACGCCCACGACCGGCGCATCGGCGCGCGACACGTCGCGCAGAAGCAGGTGATCGACATGCGCGTCGAAGCGATCCGCCTCGAGCCTTCGGGCGTGATCGACGCCCTCGCCCGACGCGCCGAGCTCCTCCACGAAGACCTCGTAGCGCAGCCTTTGGGCCGCGCGGATCTCGTCGTCGCTGCGGGCCAGATCGACGGTAAATTCCGGCGGGGTCAGGGACATGGCGCGTGTCTGCGGCTCCTCGGTTGGCGTCGTTCTAGGAAGCCGCCGAAAAATATGCAACGCGCGGGCGAAAAAAGCGCGCGCGTTAACACATGCGAAAGCACGAGGCGCTAGCGTTCAGTCAAAGACCGGGATCAGCGTGACCTGACGGCTGTCGATGACGACCTTGCCTTCCTCGCGAAAGTTGACCGTCACGCGCCCGCCGATATTCGACTGCACCTGTCCGGTGCCCCAGTCGGGGCGCTCCGGGTGCTGAACCAGCATTCCGGGCTCGAGGAGCGCGTTGAGGTCGTCTGACATCGCGGTCTGGGCCTTTCTGAGGGGAGTGGAATGGACAGTAACGCCGAGCTTGCCGCGATGATAGGGTCGCGGATCTGTCACGATCTGATCAGCCCGATCGGGGCGATCAATAACGGGCTGGAACTGATCAGCATGTCGGGTGCCTCGCATGGCTGCGAGATGGAGCTGATTTCGGACAGCTGCAAATCCGCGACGGCGCGCATCCGGTTCTTCCGCGTGGCCTTTGGCTCCGCGTCCGAGACGCAGCGGATCGGGCGGCGCGAGATCCTGTCGATCTTCGACGAGGCGAAGGGCGGCAGGATCAAGCTCGACTGGCGGCCCGAGGGCGATTTGCCCCGCACCGAGGTGCAGCTCGCCTTCTTGGCCTTCCTCTGCTTCGAGACGGCGATGCCCCATGGCGGGGCCATCCGCTTCGACCGCACGCCCTCGGGCTGGTCGATCTCGGCGCAATCGGACCGGATGCATGTCGACCGCGGGGTCTGGACGCATCTCGGCGACACGCCCTCGGACGAGGCCGAGATCAACGCCGCGCGGGTGCAGTTCGCGCTCCTGCCGCAGCTGGCCGCCGCCTATGGGCGCAAGGTCGAGGCCTCGGTGGGCGAGAACGCGATCGCCATGCGGTTCTGACCACGCCTTTCGGCGGCACCGCAGCCACACCGCATCGACAGTGCGAAGGCCGGCGACCGGTAGACCGGTCGCCGCGCGTCTTACGGACGGGTCGTGCCGTCGCCGGTGACGAGATACTTGAAGCTCGTCAGTTGCGCCGCGCCGACCGGGCCGCGCGCATGCATCTTGCCGGTGGCGATGCCGATCTCCGCGCCCATGCCGAACTCGCCGCCATCCGCGAACTGGGTCGAGGCGTTGCGCATTACGATGGCGCTGTCGACCCTCTCGAAGAAGCGCTCGGCGGCGGCATCGTCCTCGGTGAGGATGCAGTCGGTGTGGTTCGACGAGTAGCGCCCGATATGGGCGATGGCGCCGTCGATATCCTCGACCACCCGCGCCGCGATCACCCGGTCGAGATACTCGCAGCCCCAATCGGCCTCGGTCGCCGCCGTCACGCCCTCGATCGCCTGAAGCGTCTCGTCGCCCCGCACCTCGATCCCGGCGGCCAGAAGCGCGCGGACCACGCCCTGACCGATGGTATCGACCACGTCGCGGTGGATGAGCAGGCACTCCGCCGCGCCGCAAATGCCGGTGCGCCGCGTCTTGGCGTTCAGCACCACGTCGAGCGTCTTCTGCGGATCGGCGGCCACGTCGATATAGACATGCACGATGCCCTCGAGATGCGCGAAGACAGGGACCCGCGCCTCGCGCTGGACGAGCCCGACCAGCCCCTTGCCGCCCCGGGGCACGATCACGTCGACATAGGCCGTCATCGTCAGAAGCTCCGAGACCGCAGAACGGTCGCGGGTCGGCACGCGCTGGATCGCGTCTTCGGGCAGACCCGCCTCGCGCAGACCCTCGACCAGGCAGGCATGGATCGCCGCCGCGGAATGAAAGCTCTCCGAGCCGCCGCGCAGGATCACCGCGTTGCCGCTCTTGAGGCAGAGCGCGCCCGCATCGGCGGTCACGTTCGGGCGGCTTTCATAGATCACGCCGACAACGCCCAGGGGCGTGCGCACGCGCTGGATGTGCAGGCCCGACGGGCGGTCCCATTCCTCGAGCACCGCGCCAACGGGATCGTCCTGCGCGGCGACCGCGCGGAGCCCGTCGCAGATCGACTGGACGCGGTCCTCGTCCAGCATCAGCCGGTCCATCATCGCGTCCGAGAGACCCTTTTCGCGGCCATACTCCATGTCTTTTTCATTGGCCGCGATGATGTCGGCGCGCGCGGCCCAGACCGCATCGGCGGCGGCTTCGAGCGCGCGGGTCTTGGCCTCGGACGGGGCGAAGGCCAACTCCGCCGCAGCCGCCTTGGCACGGCGGCCGATCTCGTCCATCAGGGCGGGGATATCGGTCAGGTCCTTCATGTCTCTCTCCGTCTGAGGCGCTCAGAGCGCCATGTCGTCGCGATGTATTAGCACGGCGCGGCCGGGATAGCCGAGAATCTCTTCGATCTCGGCACTGCGCCGCCCCTTGATGGCGCGGGCCTCGGCGGCGGTGTAGCGCGACAGCCCCTGCCCCAGCGCCCGCCCGGTGGCGTCGCGGATGGTCACAGGATCGCCGCGCCCGAAGGTGCCCTCGACGCGCACGAGCCCCGCGGGCAAGAGCGATTTGCCCTGCCCGAGCGCCTCGGCCGCACCGGCATCGACAGCCAGGACGCCCCGGCTTTTCATCGCCCCGATCCAGCGCTTGCGCGCGGCGTGGGGATCGAGATGCGGAGTGAACCAGGTCGCGGCGGCGCCGTTTTCCAGGGCGCTCAAGGGGTGCAGGATCGAGCCCTCGCAGATCGCCATCGCGCAGCCCGCCATGGTCGCGGTCTTGGCGGCCATGAGCTTGGTCTTCATGCCGCCCTTCGAGAGGCCCGAGCCCGCGTCGCCCGCCATCGCTTCGATCTCCGGCGTGATCTCGTCGATCACGTCGAAGCGGCGCGCCTCGGGATCGGCGGACGGATTGCCCGAGTAGAAGCCGTCCACGTCCGACAGGAGGATCAGCTGGTCCGCGCCGACGGTCACCGCGACCTGCGCGGCGAGGCGGTCGTTGTCGCCGTAGCGGATCTCGTCGGTCGCGACGGTGTCGTTCTCGTTCACGATGGGCACCACGCCCATCGACAGAAGCGTGCCGAGCGTCGCGCGCGAGTTCAGGTAGCGGCGGCGGTCGGCGCTGTCCTCGAGCGTCACGAGGACCTGCGCAGTGGTGATGCCATGAGGCGCGAGCACCTCTTCCCAGGCGCGGGCGAGCCGGATCTGACCGACGGCGGCTGCGGCCTGGCTCTGTTCGAGCGGCAGGTCGACCGCGGGCAGGCCCAGAACGCCGCGCCCGAGCGCGATGGAGCCGGACGAGACCAGCACGACATCGGTGCCGCGCGCTTTCAGCCGCGCGACGTCCTCGGCCATCGAGCGCAGCCAGTCGAGGCGCAGCGCGCCGGTGCCGCGCTCCACGAGCAGCGCCGAGCCGATCTTGACGACGAGTTTATGGGCGTCGCTCAGGGTTGCCACGGGGCGTCCTCCCTCTCGGAGCCCTCCTCGCGGCGGCGACGCAGGCGCTCGTCCTCGATCTCGGCGCGGAGCGCGCGCAGAACCTGCGGGACACCTTCGCCGGAGACGCCGGACATGAGGTAGACCCGGCTTCTCGCGCGGTTCTCGAGCTCTTCGCGCAGGAAGGCGCGCTCTTCGTCATCGAGCGTGTCGATCTTGTTCAGCACCGTGATCCGGGGCTTTTCGGAAAGCCCGGCACCATAGGCGTCGAGTTCCTCGATGATCGTGTCGTAATCCTCGAGAAGCGTGCCCGAGGAGCCGTCGACGAGGTGCAGAAGCGCCGCGCAGCGCTCGACATGGCCGAGGAACAGATCGCCGAGGCCCCGACCTTCATGCGCGCCCTCGATCAGGCCGGGAATGTCGGCGACGACGAACTCGACATTGTCGATGCCCACCACGCCGAGATTGGGATGCAGCGTGGTGAAGGGATAATTGGCGATCTTCGGACGCGCGTTCGAGGTCGCGGCGAGGAAGGTCGACTTGCCCGCGTTGGGCAGGCCCACGAGCCCCACATCCGCGATCAGCTTCAGCCGCAGCCAGAGCGTGCGGTCGATCCCGGGCTGACCGGGATTGGCCTTGCGCGGCGCCTGGTTGGTCGAGGTCTTGAAGTGGACGTTGCCCCAGCCGCCATTGCCGCCCTTGGCCAAGAGCACGCGCTGGCCAAGCTCGGTCAGGTCGGCGATCACGGTCTCTTCGTCCTCGTCGAGGATCTCGGTGCCGACGGGCACGCGCAGGACGATGTCCTGCCCGGACTTGCCGGTGCGCTCGCGCCCCATGCCGCCCTGTCCGTTCTGGGCGAACCAGTGCTGCTGGTAGCGAAAGTCGATGAGCGTGTTCAGGCCGTCGACCGCCTCGGCCCAGACCGAGCCGCCGGCCCCGCCGTCACCGCCATCGGGTCCGCCGAACTCGACGAACTTCTCGCGGCGAAAGCTGGTCGCGCCGTTGCCGCCCGATCCGGAGCGGATGTAGACCTTGCAAAGGTCGAGGAATTTCATCTGGGATCACCCCGCATGAGGCCGCCTGCCGCGCTCTAGCGCGTATCCTTGGGCGCCTCAAGCGGGCGCCGGGGTCAGGCGAGCTTCTTCAAATAAGTCCAGGTGGGCACGTTGGCACCGCGGGCGACCGAATATGCCTCGGCATCGCCGATATATTCGAAGCCGCAATTGGTCACGACGCGCGCCGATGGCGTGTTGTCCTGAAAGACGCTGGCGAACATCGTGCAGTTGCCCTGCGGGTTCGCCGCCACGAGCGCGAGAAGCGCGTCGCGGGCGACATGGGTGTTCCAGAACGGTGGCGCGACCCAGAACCCGACCTCGGACTGGCCGCGATCCATCCGCGTCAGCGAAATCAGGCCCATGACCTCGGTGCCGCCGGACAGCGTCGCGTCCATGACCCAGACATCCTCGATCCGGTCGGGCGCCGCGGCGCGCTGGAGAAACGCCTCCATCGTCCCGGGCGGCAGAGGATGCGGAACGCTGGCGGTCATCGCCGCCACGCGCTTGTCGGACGCGTAATGGGTCAGGAGGCCCTGATCGGAGGTCTGCGGAGGCCGCAGAACGAAGCGGTCGGTCGCAATTGTCGGCTGCAACAGCGTGGTGTCGAGGCTCATGACTTTCGATCTCCCCTATCGAAACGGCGTCTCCACCGATCCCATTAAGGTGTTTCTCAAACGATCTTTTTCAAGGCGGCTCTGCGTTCCGCCGGTCCCGGATCCGCCCAGTAGCCGCGGTTTTCGTCAGCTTGATGACGAGGACGCGGCAGGGAGCGAACCCGTAGCCCCGAAACGCTCGAGGGGACCGGCGCTGCCGATCCCCCCGTCATTCGGTTCTGGATGCAGCCCGGTTTACTCGGCGGCCTCGGCTTCTGGGAGCACCGAAATGAAGGTGCGGCCCTTGAGCCCCTTGTGGAAGGTCACGGCGCCGTCGACGGTCGCGAAGATCGTGTGATCCTTGCCCATGCCAACGCCCGCGCCCGGCCAGAACTTGGTGCCGCGCTGGCGCACGATGATGTTGCCCGGGACGGCCGCCTGGCCACCGAAGAGTTTCACGCCGAGGCGACGACCTGCAGAGTCGCGCCCGTTGCGGGAGGAACCGCCTGCTTTCTTATGTGCCATCTCTAGTGTCTCCTTACTTGGCCGCGGCCAGCTCTTTGGCCTGCTCGACCCACTCGGGCTTGACCTTGGTCGCCTCGAACGTGTCGGCGTCAACCGCGGCGAGCTGCGCGAAGGTGGTGATGCCGGCCTCGGCCAGCTTCTTGGCGGCGGCGGGGCCGACACCGTTGATCTGGGTCAGGTCGTCCGCGGCGCCTTCGGCCACACCGGCCTCGGCGACGGGCTTCGCCGTCTCGCCCTTGGCCACGCGCGACTTCATGTCTGCCTGCTCGGCGCGGTTGGTCGCGATGCGGTCCGCACCGAGACCCTGACCGCCTGCACCGACAGCCGCCTTCACGCCGCTCTTGTCGGCGCCGGAGGAGAGAATGTCGGTCACCTTGACCAGCGTCAGCTGCTGGCGGTGGCCCTTGGTCCGCTGCGAGCCGTGCTTACGGCGACGCTTGACGAAGTGGATGAGCTTCTCGCCCTTGATCTGGTCGACCACCTCGGCCTGCACGGCCGCGCCCGCCACGAGCGGGGAGCCCAGCGTGACACTGTCGCCGCCGAGCATGAGAATATCGTTGAACTGGACGGTTTCGCCCGCGTCGGCGGCCAGCTTTTCGACCCGGAGCACATCGCCCGACTGGACCTTGTACTGCTTGCCGCCGGTTTTCATCACCGCAAACATTGCGTCGTCTTTCCTTGTCTACCGCGCCCTGTGGCCCCCGGATGGTCCCGGATGTCATGGGACCTAACCGGCCCCGCCTTCGGACAGCGCGCCGCTCGGAGGCGGCGTCATTGGGTTCAAACGGAAAGGGGGCGCTCTTGACGCCCCGTTCTCCGAGCCGCGCTTATGCGGCGGATGACCCGGTCTGTCAAGCGGCCCGCGCCCGGGTTTTCCGGGCTTTTTCGCTCAGAGTTCGGTGGCCACGCTCTGACCAGCCACGGCCAGGCCGAGCGCGTAGGAGATCTCGAAATACATCGCGTTGAACCCGGCGAAGAGCGCCCGGTTCATCGCCTGCCCCGCTTCGCTTTCGGAGAGCGCCTGGTAGGCGTCGAAATCCTCGGGTGCGAGCGGCCCGTAGGCCATCAGCAGGAAGCCATGCACCCATTCGGTGGTCTCGTCGCGGGTCTGCGGCTCCTCGGCCCAGACCTCCGAGAGGATCTCGTCGTCGCTCATCTCGAGAAGCCCGCCATCGGCCAGGCCGTTGTAGAAGCGCAGGCTGGAGTTCAGCGCGCCCACGACATTGGACTCGATCAGGTCGTTGGTCTCGATAAAGGTCTCGATCTTGGCGACAAGCTCCGAGCCATCGTCGGCCCGGTCGAGCCAGGCTGCCCGCGCGGCCTCTTCGATCTCGGCATCGAGCATCGCCTCGCGCGCCTCGAGTTCCATGTCGACGATGCGCTGGCCGCGGTCGCTTTCGAAGAAATCGATGGCCTGCGCGATATCCGCCTCGCCCAGGGCGGCATCGACACCGGCGCGCACCGTCTCGGCCATGGCCCCGGCATCGTAGATCCGCGCGACGATGCCCTGCCACTCCGCGCCGCCGCCATCGGGCAGCATCGCGGTGCCGATATCGGTGCCGTATTCGGTGCCCTCTTCGATCATGATCGCGACGATCCGATCGAGCTCCAGCGCGTCGAGGAGCCGGTCGGATTGCTCCGAGGCCCAGACCGGCCCGGCGGAAACAGCGGCAACGAGGGCAAAAACGGTACGGCGCAGCATGGCGGCTCCACAGCTTGGGTTGCCCCTGTCTATGCGCTTATGGCCCGCGTTCCAAGTCGCAGCGCGCGGCAGGAATTTCCTGTTGCACGCCCCGCCGCGCCGCGCTAAACGCCGCGCCACGATCCCCGCGGAGAGGTGCCGGAGTGGTCGAACGGGGCGGTCTCGAAAACCGTTGACCCTTCACGGGGTCCCAGGGTTCGAATCCCTGTCTCTCCGCCATTACTTCCGGCACATCGCTATCGTTGTCTCAAAGCGGGACGTGGTCCGCCGAGGCAGAACGCAAGCCGATCAAATCTCCACTCCACTTGGCACGCACAAACGGCACTCTTTGTTAGCCGTCCCCCTCAGAGCGACGCGCCAAAAAGATAGGCCGCGCACGGGGCGCGGCCTTTGTCTTGTTCAGACCCATCGCCTCGGTCACGAACACTGGCCATAGGGCAGATGATCTCTCTGGTAGACGACGCCCACATCGCCCCCCTTTCACCGACGCCCTTTCGCCTCGCTCGCCGCGCGGACCGGGTAGCGTTGTTCGCCCAGGCCGGCGATGCCGAGGGTCACCGTTTCGCCTCCCGCCAGATACCGTTGGGGCTTTTGCCCCATGCCGACGCCCGGGGGCGTTCCGGTCGAGATGATGTCGCCGGGCTGGAGGCTCATGAAGCGGCTGCAATAGGCGATCAGGTGCGGCACCTTGTAGATCATCGTCGCGGTCGAGCCGGTCTGCTGCCGTTCGCCGTCGACGTCGAGCCACATGTCAAGCGCGTCGATATCCTCGATCTCGTCGCGGGTGACGAGCCAGGGGCCGGTCGGGCCGAAGGTGTCGCAGCCCTTGCCCTTGTCCCAGGTCCCGGCGCGCTCGATCTGGAACTCGCGCTCGGAGACGTCGTTGATCACGCAGAGCCCGGCGACATGGTCCAGCGCGTCGGCCTCGTCGATATAAACGCCGCCCTTCCCGATCACGACGCCAAGCTCGACCTCCCAATCGGTCTTCTCGGAGGCATCGGGGATCTGGATCGGATCGTTCGGGCCGCAGATGGCCGAGGTCCACTTGTTGAAGATCACCGGCTCGGGCGGGATCGGCATGTTCGCCTCTTCGGCGTGGTCGGCATAGTTCAGACCGATGCAGATGAACTTGCCGACGCGACCGACGCAGGGGCCGAGCCTCAGGTCGTCCTGCGGGGTCCCCTCGACCAGCGGCAGCGTCTCGGGGTCGATCGCGCGCAGCGCATCGAGGCCGTCGGGCGTGAGCGCGTCGCCCGCGATATCGGGCACGATGCCCGAGAGGTCGCGAACCCGTCCGCCTGCATCGAGAAGGCCGGGCTTTTCGGAGCCGGAGGGGCCGTAGCGTAGAAGTTTCATGTCCTGTCCTGTTCGTTTCGAAGTGTTCTGGATGCGGCGGAGGCGCGCCTCACGCCGCCTTGCCCTCGGCGGCCCAGAGGGCGCCGCGGCGGATGATCTCGGTGACCTGCGGGGTTTTCAGATCGTCCAGTTCGTGGCCGATGGAGCAGTAGAACACCCGGCCCTTGTCCCAGCGGCGCTTCCACACCACCGGGATGACCGTGCCTTCGATCCACCAGAGATGATCCCCTGAGAAGGTGGTCGTCGCCAGCACCTCGTTCGAGGGATCGACCAGCATGTAATACTGCTCCGAGGTCAGCCGGAAACTCTTGATGCCCCGGACGATCGGGTCGTCCGGTTTGCAGATGGTCACGTCGTAGTCGATGTAATCCTCGGCCGGCTGCAGGTTGTCGGGCCAGCCCGGCGGGTGGGCGACGAACTGGCCGCCGATCAGGAAGTGGTAGGTCGGACGGTCGCGGAACGCGTCGCCCATGTGACCGTGCCACCCGGCGATGCCGCAGCCGTCGCCGATGAGCTTCAGAAGCCCGTCCTCCTGCGCCTTGGTCATGTTGCCGAACTCCTCGAGGTGCCCGGAGCGGGCCGAGGACCAGATCGGCGTGATGAGGCTGACATCGGACAGCGTCTCGGGCCGTTCGAGCGGCTCCATCGTGTCGTAGACATCGACCTCGAAGCCGTTGGCCTCGAGAAGCTCCCGGTACCAGTCGGCGAAGGATGTCGGGGCGTGGCCTTCCCAGCCACCGACGAAGAGGGCTGCTTTCATGGGTGGTCCTTTCTCATGTGGTCCAGCATCGCGGCCATGTCGCGTTCGGCGTAGCCGCTAGCCTCGGCGGCGCGGAGCTCGGCCAGCGTGGTCAGTCCCTGCGGCATGGCGGTGCCAAGCGCGCGGGCCAGGGCCGCGGTCACTTCCATGTCCTTGCGGGCGAGCGCGACCGTGAAGGTCACGTCATGCGCGGCCTCGTCGAGGTAGAGCAGCCGGCGGTATTTGAGCATCGGCGCGCAGGCGGCGCTGGCCTCGATCACGTCGAAGGCGGCTTCGCGCGCGATGCCCGAGGCCTCCGCCAGCGCCATCGCCTCGGCCAGCGTCTGGTTCAGGCCGTGGATCAGCGAATTGACCGCGAGCTTCATCACCGCGCCCGCGCCGGGGCGTCCGAGACAGATGGTCTCTTTGCCCAGCGCCGCGAAGATCGGGGCGAGCGGTGCGGCCGCGTCCTCGGTGCAGCCCGCCATGATGAGAAGCTGCGCCTCGGCGGCGGCCTGCGTCGCGCCGGAGACCGGCGCGTCGATCACCTGCGCACCTTCTGGTGCGTTCTCGGCAAGCCAGCAGATATGGTCGGGGCTCATCGTGCCCATCTCGAAAAAGACCCGCGCCCGTCCGGCGAAAAGCCCGTCCGCGCCGCCATGCACCGCCTCCGAGGACGCATCATCGGCCAGCATGGTCACGACGACGTCGGAGGCATCCGACAGCGCGCGGGGGCTATCGGCGACAGCGCAGCCCAGGTCTGCGGCCAGTGCTTGGGCTTTCCCTCGCGAGCGGTTCCAGAGCGTGAGTGTCTCTGCGACCGGCGCGAGATTGCGCGCCATGGCGCTGCCCATGCGCCCCAGTCCTGCAAAGCCGATCCGCATCATGCCGCCTGGTCGGTCTCGATGCCCGAGATCGCCTGGATGAGGTTGTCCTCGGTCACCTCGTCCGACGTGAAGGTCCGCATGATCTTGCCGGAATACATCGCGACGATCCGGTCGGAGACATGCAGCACTTCCGGCATCTCCGAGCTGATCACCATGACCGCGTAGCCTTGCGCCGCGAGCGCGCGGAGCAGCTTGTGGATCTCGGACTTGCTGCCGACATCGATGCCGCGGGTCGGCTCGTCGACGATCAGGAGCGTCGGGTGCATCGACAGCCATTTGCCGATCACGATCTTCTGCTGGTTGCCGCCCGAGAGGTTGCCCACGAGCTGTTTCCAGCCCGGTGTCCGGATGTCGAGCCGGTCGCGATACTGGTCGAAGATCGCGACCTCGGCGCCCTCGGCCACGAACGGCCCGGCCTTCAGATCGTCGACCTGCGGCAGGGTCATGTTGTCCCGGCAATTCATGCCAAGAACCAGCCCCTGCCCCTTGCGGTCCTCCGGCACCAGGCTGATGCCGCGCGAAATCGCATCGGTCGGCGAGCTGAGACGTACCTCTTCGCCATCGAGCAGGATGGTGCCTGCCGAAGGATCGCGGAGGCCGAAGAGCGTCTCGGCGATCTCGGTCCGTCCTGCGCCCACGAGACCGTAGAAGCCCACGACTTCGCCCCGGCGCACCGAGAAGCTGACGTCCTTGTAAAGCTTGCCGCAGCTCAGACCGCGCACCTCCAGCGCGACCTCGCCCAATTCGTGATGCGAGGCGTTGCGGCTCAGGTCGAGCTTGCGCCCGATCATCATCTGCGTGACCGATTCCTCGGTGCTGTCCGCGGTCTCCACGGTGCCCTGGTACTGGCCATCCCGAAGCACCGAGATGCGGTCGGTGATCTTGAAGATCTCCTCCATGCGGTGGGAGATGTAGATGATCCCCACCCCGTCGGCCTTGAGATCGGCGATCACGTCGAAGAGCACCGATTTCTCGGCATCGGTCAGCGACGCGGTCGGCTCGTCGAAGATCACCGCCTTCGCATCGACCGTGAGGGCGCGCGCGATCTCGACCATCTGCTGGTTGGCGATGGAGAGATCGCCGACCCGCGTCTTGGCGGTGAAGCCGACATTGAGCTTTTTCAGGATCGCGTCGGTGCGCTGGGTCAGGAGCGCCCAGTCGACCCGCCCGAAGGATTTCCGCGGCAGCTCGCCCAGGTAGATGTTCTCGGCGACCGACAGCTCCTCGGCGAGGCTGAGCTCCTGGTGGATGAACACGATCCCCTTGGCCTTGGCTTCAAGAGGCCCGGACATGACGACCTGGCTGTCGCCCATGTAGATCGCGCCGCCGTCGGGCTGGTGGATGCCGCCCAGGACCTTCATCAGCGTCGACTTGCCCGCGCCGTTCTCGCCCATCAGCGCATGCACCTCGCCGGGCATCACCGAGAGGGACACGCCATCGAGCGCACGCACGCCGGGGAAGGTCTTGACGATATCCTCGAGACGGAGAACCGGGTCGGTCATATCTTCAACTCCTCTTTCCCTTTGACGTTGAGCTGGCGGTCGAGGAACAGCACCGCGATCAGGATGCAGCCGATGACGAGGTTGACGGTGGAGGTGTCGGCGCCGATATGGCCGAGCCCCTTGCGCAGGAGCTGGATGGCGATCACGCCGCCGAAGGTGCCGATGGCGCTGCCCGCGCCCCCGGTGATCTTGGTGCCGCCCAGAACCACGGCGGTGATGACCCAAAGCTCGTAGAGCTGGCCGTCATTGGGGTTCACCGACCCCGACTCGGAGTAGAAGACCACCGCCGAGAGCGCCGCGAGAAAGCCGATGATCGCGAAGTTGATCATCATGTGCGGCCCGACGCGGATACCCGCATTGACCGCCGCCTCGCGGTTGTCGCCGATGGCATAGGCGTTCCGGCCATGCACGGTCTTCGTCATCAGGAACCAGATGCCGAAGGTCACGACGAGCAGGAACCAGGTCGCGGTATGGAGCCCCAGGAACTGCGCCTCGGCGAAATCCACGAGCGTCCAGTTGAGGTGGCTCGTAGGGTTCTCGCCGTTGAACATGAAGACGATGCCGCGATAGCCGAGCATGGAGCCGAGCGTCACGATGAAGGCATCGACGCCGGTCTTCCAGACGATCAGCCCGTTGATCGCGCCGAGCACCACGCCGGTCGTCAGGGCCAGGAGCCAGGAGACCGGGATGACCCAGTCACCCAGGCCCGCGAAGATCGGCCAGGTCAGGCTGTCGAGCAGCACGATCGCTGCGATGGCGAAGGTCGCGCCGACGCTCAGGTCGATATTGCCGTTCACCATGACGATGGTCATTCCCATCGCGATGATCCCGATCGGCGCCGACTGCTTGAGCAGCAGGAGCATGTTCTCGAAATCCATGAAGGCCTTGTCGGAGAGCGACATGAACTCGCCGGCGATGCTGAAGAAGACCAGCTCGAGGACGATGAAGCCCCAGATCGCGCCGCTTTTCAGAGCCTTGGACAGAGCGCCCGGTTGCATAGCGGTTCCTCCCTTATGCGATCGGTGACCAGAGCTTGCCGCGCTTGGCCGCGATATCGAGCCAGACAGCAAGGATGATGATGATCCAGGTCACGACGAACTGGACGTAGAACTGCAGCCCCAGGAGAAGCAGACCGTTCTGGATGAAGCCCAGGATCAGGACGCCGATCACGGTCTTGAAGATCGTGCCGGAGCCGCCCATCAGCGACGCACCGCCCAGGATCACGGCGGCCAGCACCTCGAGTTCGAGCCCCTGCCCCACGGTGTTCTGCGAGCCGAGGCTGCGGCTCGCCTGGATAAGACCCGCGGTCGCCACGCAGGCGGCCGAGATCAGGTAGCAGTTGAAGACAGTCCGCGCGCGGCGGATGCCCGAGAAGGTCGCGGCGGTGCCGTTGCCGCCGACCGCGTAGACCTTGCGACCGAAGGGCGTCTTGCTGAGCGTCAGGCCCAGAAGCGCCGCGAGGGCCGCGAAGATCAGGATCGGCACCGGGATGCCGAGAAGGCTGCCCTGCCCGAAGACGCTGAAC
Organism: Litorisediminicola beolgyonensis; assembly: GCF_042679605.1. Lineage (NCBI taxonomy): Bacteria > Pseudomonadati > Pseudomonadota > Alphaproteobacteria > Rhodobacterales > Paracoccaceae > Litorisediminicola > Litorisediminicola beolgyonensis. The sequence goes on along the minus strand of NZ_JBHTMU010000003.1, from coordinate 38,157 downwards.
CAGGTGCCTTCCTTGTCGGCGATGTCCATGTTCTTGCCGCCCGAATAGGTGAGCGTCAGACCGTGGATGGCCGACAGCATCCCGAGCGTCACGATCAGCGAGTTGAGCTTCAGGTAGCCCACCAGAAAGCCGATGATCGCGCCCAGCGCGAGCGTCATCGCGAACATCGCGGGGATCGCCAGGAGCGGTCCGATCTTGTCGTGCAGATCGAGCACCACGATGGTCGAGAAGGACATCATCGAGCCGACCGAGAGATCGAGATTGCCGCTGATCACCACGAAGGTGACGCCCAGCGCCATGACCCCCAGGATGGCCGAGGACCGCACGACGCTGAACAGGTTGTCGATGGTCAGGAATTTCGGATTGGCGATCGTGAAAACCAGGATGAAGACCGCGAAGGCGATCAAAATACCCTGCTTTGCCACCAGCCCACCGAGCCGTGACTTCGTCAGTGCCGTCATGTGTTCCTCCCTGGACTGGTCGTCGCAGAGGCGACGGCCGCTCTTCCTCTCTCTTCCGGCTCCCGCTCAGACGAGCGTCATGCCGCCGTCGATCATGACGATCTGGCCGGTCATGTAATCGCTGTCCCGAGATGCCAGGAACGTCGTCGTTCCGGTCACGTCGGCGGGCGTCGCCACCCGGCCGCGGAGGATCTCGGACGAGAACTCCTCCATCGCCTGACCGGGACGGTCCGCGGCGCCGATCTCCATCAGGTCGCGGTCGACCTGATCCCACATTTCGGTCGCCACCACGCCCGGAGCGAAGCCGGTGACCGTGATGTCATGCTTGGCGAGGTCGCGCGCGCCCGACTGGGTCAGCGAGACCACCGCGAATTTCGAGGCGCAATAGGGCGCCACGTTGTCGAAGCCCTGCCGGCTGGCGATCGAGGCGGTGTTGATGATCTTGCCGCCGCCGCCCTGGGCGATCATCTGGCGGGCGGCCTCCTGCATGCCGATCATGCAGCCGAGCCCGTTGACGCCCATGATGAAATTCCAGTTCTGCTCGGTCACGTCCATGAATTTCATGGGCTTGTTGACGCCCGCGTTATTGAACTTCACGTCGAGCCTGCCGAAGGTCTCGACCGTGTGCGCGATCATCGCACGCACCTGTTCGCGGTCGGTGACGTCTACCTGCGCCGAGGTCACCACCTCGTCGGGGCCGCTCACCCGGGCGCGGTTGGCCTCGGCCACCTCGGCCACCTTGTCGCCGTTGATATCGGCGAAACAGACCTTGGCGCCTTCGTCCAGAAGCGCTTCTCCGATGGCTCGCCCGATGCCTTGCGCGGCTCCGGTGACGATGCATACCCGTTCAGACACCCGTCCCATGGCGCGTCCTCCTGCAGAATTCCGATCTTGCCTTGAACATGCGGGGCGCACCGGCCAGGCCGTACGCGCGCGCCCCGCAGTCGGGAGGAGCCTCAGAACACCGGCTTGTCGTACTCGCCCATGTTGTCCTGGGTAATCTTCGGGGTATCGAAGTAGTTCAGGAACGGAACCTCTTCACCGTTGAGCACGTCGATCGCGGTCTTGAGCGCAGCTTCGGCATCGTCGACCGGCGACTGGTAGATCGAGCCCCAGTACTCGCCCGCGGCCATCGCCTCGTAGCCGACCGCGAAGTTGGTGGCGCCGACGAAGATGATGCCCTCGCGGCCCGCGGCCTTGGCGGCGTTCAAGGCGCCCACGCCCATGTTGTCGTCCCCGGCGTAAACGCCGTCGATATCGTCATACTTGACGAGGAAGGCCTCCATGACCTGCTGCGACTTCTCGCGGTTCCAGTCGCCCGGCTGCGTCTCGACGATGGTCACGTCGGGGCAGACCTCGGGCAGACGGTCCTCGAAGCCCTTGGCGCGCTCGATGGCGGTGGTGTAGCCGGGCTGGCCGGTGATGTGCACGATCTGGGCCTCGGACTCGATGCCCATGTCCTTGAACTTGTCGCACATGATCTCGGCCGAGCGCGCGCCTTGGGTGATGTTGTCGGGGCCCGAGAAGCTGGCGACGAAGTCGAAGCCCGCCTCGGCGATGTTCGAGTTGGTGACGATGACCGGGATGTCGGCCTGATGCGCCTTGCGGACCGCGGGGATCACCGCCTCGCCATTGGTCGGCCAGATGATGATCGCGTCGACCTCCTGCTGGATCAGGTCCTCGACCTGCGCGATCTGGCGGGCCACGTCGCCGCCCGCATCGAGCACGACGGTCTCGACGTTGTCATTGGCTTCAGCGGCCGCGATGAACGCCTGTTCGTAGGTCGTCTGGTAGCTGTCCACACCCACGTTGTTCTGGGTGATGCCGATCTTCATCGTCTCGGCGGATGCCGCACCGGCCAGAAGAATGGCGGTGCTGGCTGCAAGAGCAGTGCGAATGTTCATGATGTCTCCTCCCGGAAAATACCGGTCTCATCCTAGATGTCAGCGGCGCCCCTCCCGGACGCAACGGTATCATTCGGCACACCGAACGACTGCCCTCGACCCTGCCGATTAAGCGCCGCCCGCAACGCAGGAGATTTATCCATTTTGGACATCCACACCTCCAAAATGGACATTTTTTGCGATACGTCGTGACTGTCACTTTGAACAAATTCGGGAGGCTACCGATGGGCAATCCTAAACCAGACAAGCCTGAGACCATCGCGGCACAGCAGAGCAACAGCCAAGCCAAGGGGCACACCGCATCTATGAACGCGATGGGAGCACATAGCCAGATGAAAGCGGTCTCGCCCGAAGCGCGCGCCGAGCTTCTGGACGTTCTCGCGTTCCTGGACGACCTGAGCGACGAGCTCGAGGATGCGCTGGACCTGAGCGCACCCAACGCGCATCTGCGTATGGCGCTGCATCTTCTCAAGGGTCATTTCGAAGGCAAGATGGTCACCGCCACGACGCTGATCAGCGCCAGCCGGGTGCCCTATGCCACGGCGAGTCGGCGCCTGAAGGAGATGCTCGAGGCCGAGCTGATCGAGCAGCGCCCCCGCACCAAGACCGGCAAGAGCTTTTCGCTGCATCCCAGCGTCTCGCTTCTCGAGCAGTGGGTGCAGCTGGCCCAGCGCGTCCGTCGCCTGACGGAGACGCGCTTCGGCGGGCATGACCGGGCGCAGGACGCACGGGACTACTATTTCGGCGGCAGCTACGCCGCGGCGCAGTCGATCCCCCCGCTCCAGGTCCGGACGGAGCCTCTGAAGGTTCCGGGCGGCCTGCGCGTGCTGGTGCATGGCGATCCGACCTTCATGGCGATGAAGACGCTCAAGCGGCAGTTCGAGCAGGTGATCGGCGAGCAGATCAGCCAGCGCGCCTTTTCCATCGACCGGCTGCGCGAGGAAGCGCTGCGCAACGCCGAGCGCACGGCGAGCCGCTACGACATCATCGCGGTCGACCTGCCCTGGATCGGCGAGTTCGCCGAGAAGGGCGTGTTGAAGCCCCTCGACGAGGTCATGGACCTCGCCCGGATCGACCCGGCGGATTTCCACACCGCGGGCTGGCAGGCGGCCCATTGGGACGGTCGCGCCTATGGCGTCCCGGCCCAGACGACGCCCGAGCTCCTGTTCTACCGGCGCGATCTCTTCGCGGATGCCGGGCTCGAGCCCCCCGCCACGACCGACGCGCTCCTGAACGCCGCCCGCACCCTGCACGAGCCGCGGCGCGGGCGTTACGGGATCGCCTGGAACGCCGCGCGCGGCACCGCGCTCGGGCACACCGTGCTGATGACGATGGCCGATTTCGGCCAGCCCGTGCTCGACCTGCCGAAGATCGCGGGCGGCTACGACGCGAGCCACCTCGCGGGGGGTGGGTACCGCGTGACCATAGACACCGAGGCCGGCCTCCAGGCCGCGGAGTTCCTGCTGGAGCTTCTGAAATACTCGCCGCCCGACATCCTCTCGATGTCCTGGTACGAGCGCGTGCATCGCTATTCGGCCGGGCATATCGCGATGGCTTACGGTTACACGCTTCTCGCCCCCTATTTCGAGCTCGACCCGACCTCGCCCGCCTTCAACCAGACCGGCTACCTGCCGCATCCCGCCGGACCCGGAGCGGCGCCCGTCGCGCCGGTGGGCGGATACGTCATGGGCATCCCCGCCAATCTCGCGCCCGACAGGATCGAGGCGGCGACCGAGGCGCTCACCGTCTTCACATCGCCCGAGGCGCAGAAGCTCTACGTCCAGAACGGCAGCCGCACCAATCCGCGCTACTCGGTCGGCTCGGACCCGGAGGTGCGCCGCATCTCCGACGTGTTCGAGGCGGTCGACGCGATGTCCTGGCGCGACGAACTGCAATTCTGGCCGCGCCCGCCGGTCCCGGAGATCGTCGATATCATCCGGGTCTGCGGCGAGGAATGTCACGACATGCTGCGCGGCCTCGTGTCGCCGCGCGATGCCCTGCGCAAGGCCCAAGCACGGGCCGACGCGCTCATGTGCCAGACCTGACCACCGATTTTCGAGGAGGAGAAATCATGGACCCCAATCGCCTGAACGGTAAGAACATCCTGATCACCGGCGCCGCCCGCGGCATGGGCGCAGCCAATGCCGAGGCCTTCGCGGCGCAGGGTGCCAATGTCTGTCTCGGAGATCTCGACGGAGACGAGGCGCAGACGGTCGCCGACCGGATCAACGCCGCCGGAAACGGCAAGGCCATCGCGGTGAAGATGGATGTGACCAAGCGCGAGGACAACGCCGCCGCCGTGGCCGCGACCGTCGAGGCCTTCGGCTCGATCAACGTGGGTCTCTTCAACGCCGGGCTCAACAAGCCGCGCTTCTTCATGGATATCGACGAGGACAACTGGGACCTCATCATGAACGTCAACACCAAGGCGATGTGGCTCGGCATGCAGGAGACCGCCAAGCAGATGATCGCCCAGGGACCGATGGACGGGCATCCCTACAAGCTGATCAACGTGGGCTCCATCGCCTCGCGCAAGCCGCTCGTCGACGTGACGGTCTACTGCACCTCGAAATACGGCTGTCTTGCGCTGACCGAGTGCGGCGCGTTGGGACTTGCCGAGCACAACATCACCGTCAACGGCTACGCGCCCGGCGTTGTGGTCACGCCCCTTTGGGAACAGCTCGACAAGGACCTCGTCGAGATCGGCTTCAAGGAGCGCGCGGGCCAGGCCTATGACGACATCGTCGAGAACAACCTGGTCATCAAGCGGGTGTCCTATCCCGACGACATCACCGGCACCGCGTCGTTCCTCGCCTCCGATGACAGCGATTACATGACCGGCCAGATGATCTCGATCGACGGCGGCTGGGTGACGAAGTAATCCGCTGATTTTCCGAAAGTTCAACGCAAGTAACGGGCCGCTATGCGCGCGCCCCGAAGGAGAGACCTATGTCACGCGCCTTGATGCCGAACATGCTGACCCCGCAGGATCTGGAGCCGAACTGGGAGTGGCGCGACCGCCTGCCCGCCTCGGGCCACATGTCCGTCGATTTCGAACGCCGGATCGACCATGACCGCCTGCGCCGCTACCGCCTCGCGCGGACGCGGCAATCGCTGCAGAACTCGCCCGCGGGCTCGCTCCTGCTCTTCGACGTGAACAACATCCGCTACGTCTCGGCCACCAAGATCGGCGAGTGGGAACGGGACAAGATGTGCCGCTTCTGCCTGCTGACCGGCGATGACAGCCCCTATGTCTGGGATTTCGGCTCGGCCGCCGTCCACCACCAGCGCTATTCCGACTGGCTGGAGCCCGATCACTGCCTTGCCGGTGTGGTCGGCATGCGCGGGACCATCCCGCCCGATTTCGGCCTGATGAAGAAATACGCCAAGATGATCGCGCAGCTCATCAAGGACGCAGGCATGGCCGACATGCCAGTGGGCGTCGACTATGCCGAGACGGCCATGTTCCACGCGCTTCAGGAAGAGGGCCTGCATGTCATCGACGGCCAGCAGATCATGCTGGCGGCGCGCGAGATCAAAAACTGGGACGAGATCCAGCTTCTGACACAGGCGGCCTCGATGGTCGATGGCGTATACCACATGATCTACGAAGAGCTGAAACCCGGCGTGCGCGAGAACGACATCGTCGCGCTCTCGAACAAGATGCTCTACGAGATGGGCTCGGACGATGTCGAGGCGATCAACGCGATCTCCGGCGAGCGCTGCAACCCGCATCCGCACAACTTCACCGACCGCTATTTCCGCCCCGGCGACCAGGCCTTCTTCGATATCCTGCAATCCTACCAGGGCTACCGGACCTGCTACTACCGGACCTTCAATATCGGCCGCGCCACGCCCGCGCAGAACGACGCCTATGTGAAGGCGCGCGAGTGGATCGACGCCTCGATCCAGGCGATCAAACCGGGTGTGACCACCGATCAGGTCGCCAAGCTCTGGCCCAAGGCCGAGGAGTTCGGCTTCCCGAGCGAAGACGCGGCCTTCGGCCTGCAATTCGGCCACGGCCTGGGCCTTGCGCTGCACGAGCGGCCGATCATCAGCCGCGCGATCAGCCTCGATCATCCGATGGAGATCCAGACCGGCATGGTCTTCGCGCTCGAAACCTACTGCCCCGCGGCGGACGGATACTCGGCAGCCCGGATCGAGGAAGAGGTGGTCGTGACCGAGAAAGGCTGCGAGGTGATCTCGCTCTTCCCGGCGGAAGATCTGCCGATCGCGAACCGGTACTGATCATGTCGCACCCGTTCGACCTGACCGGCCGCAAGGCCCTGGTCACCGGCGGCGCGACCGGCATCGGCGAGGGCATCGCCCTCGGCCTTGCCGCCGCCGGGGCCGATGTGGCGCTGACCTATCGCAGCCACGAACCCGAAGAGACGCTCGCGAAGATCGAGGCGATGGGCCGGAAGGCCGCCGCCGTGCAAGCGGATTTCGCGGGCATGGACGCGGCGGCGGCGTCGAGCATCACCCGTTTCGCCGCCGAGGAACTGGGCGGTCTCGACATTCTCGTCAACAATGCCGGGATCATCCACCGCGAGGACTCGGTCGACATGCCGCTCGAAGAGTGGCGGCGGGTCCTGTCGGTCAATCTCGATTCCGTCTGGCTGCTGTCGCAGGCGGCGGGACGGCACATGGTGGCGCAGGGCTCGGGCAAGATCATCATCGTCTCGTCCGTCCTGGGTTCGCAGGGCGGCCTGCGCGTGCCGGCCTACGCCTCCAGCAAACACGCGGTGATCGGCCTGACCCGCGCGCTCTGCAACGAATGGGCGCCCCATGGCGTGAACGTCAATGCCATCGCGCCCGGCTACACCGCGACCGACAACACCCAGGCGCTCCGCGACGATCCCGAGCGCTCCAAGGCGCTTCTGGAGCGCATCCCGGCGGGCCGCTTCGCCGACCCCTCGGAAATGGCCGGGGCCGCGGTGTTCCTCGCCTCCGACGCCGGCAGCTATTGCCATGGGAGCGTGGTAACCGTGGATGGCGGCTGGCTCGCGCGATGAGGAGAGACACATGACTGAGACACTGAAGGGAAAGACCGCTCTGGTCACCGCTGCAGGGGCCGGGATCGGCCGCGCCTCGGCCGAGGCGCTGGCCGCGCGCGGCGCAGAGGTCGTGGCGACCGATATCGACGGCGACGCGGTTGCGGATCTCGCATCCGGCAACGACCGGATCACGGCGCACCGGCTGGACGTTCTCGACCCAGAGGCCGTGGGCGCGCTGATCGCCTCGCTGCGGAAGATCGACATCCTGGTGAATTGCGCGGGCTGGGTCCATGACGGCACCATCCTCGATTGCGGCGACGCGGAGTGGGACCGCGCCTTCGACCTGAACGCCAAGGCGATGTTCCGCATCACCAAGGCGGTTCTCCCCGGAATGCTCGAGCGCGGATCGGGGTCGATCGTCAACATCGCCTCGGTGGTCTCGAGCCTCAAGGGCGCGCCGCGCCGCTTCGTCTACGGCGCCTCCAAGGCCGCGATCATCGGCATGACCAAGGCCATCGCCGCGGATTTCGTCAAGGACGGCATCCGCTGCAACGCGATCTGCCCGGGCACGGTGCAGAGCCCGTCGCTCAACGACCGCCTGGCGGCCACCGGCGATTTCGACAAGGCGCTCGCGGCATTCAAGGATCGCCAGCCCATGGGCCGCCTCGGCCAGCCCGACGAAATCGCCGAGATGGTCTGCTACCTCGCGGGCGACATGTCGGCCTTCACCACCGGACAGGCCTTCGCCATCGACGGCGGGTGGTCGATCTGATGCGACTGGACCGCGCCGCTTCCATCGAGGATCTCCGCCTCCGGGCGCGCCGCCGGATCCCGCGCTTCGCCTTCGACCTCGTCGATGGCGGCGCGGAATCCGAGCGCAACCTCAGGCGCAACAGCGAGGCCTTCGAAGAGGTGCAGCTGACGCCGCGCTACATGGTCGATGTCTCGAAGATCGACACGGGCACGGAGATCTTCGGTCAGAGCTTCGCGGCGCCCTTCGGAATGGCCCCGATCGGGATGCTGAACGCCTTCTGGCCCGGCGCCGATCTGGCGCTCGCGCGCCTTTGCGCCGCCGAGGACATCCCCTATGTGGCAAGCTCCGCCGCCTCGACGACGCTCGAGGCGCTGGCCGAGGCCGCCCAGAGCAACGGCTGGTTCCAGCTCTACGTCTCGAGCGACGAGAGCGTGACCGAGGGCCTGATCTTGCGCGCCAAGGCCGCGGGCTACGAGGTGATGATGGTCACCGCCGACGTGCCCGCCGCGGGCAAGCGCGACCGCGACATCCGCAACCAGCTCAGCGTCCCCTTCCGGATCACGCCCGAGGTGCTGGCGGGGCTTGTCGCCAACCCGGTCTGGTCGCTCGCGACGCTCAGGCACGGCAAGCCCAATATCGCCAATTACGCTGACCTGCTTCAGGCCGCGACCTCCTATGCCGATGTGCAGAAGACCCTGATCACCCCCGGCTTCACCTGGGAGGCGCTCGAACGGTTGCGCGACCGCTGGAAGGGAAAGCTCGTCGTGAAGGGTATCCTCCATCCTGACGACGCGGTGCGCTGCGCCGAGATGGGCTGCGACGGGATCGTCGTGTCGAACCATGGCGGCCGACAGGTCGCCTTCGGACCTCCCACCATCGAGGCGCTGCCCGCCATCGCCAAGGCCCTCTCGGGACGGATCAAGATCATCCTCGACAGCGGCATCCGGCGCGGCGCAGATATCGTTCGCGCCAAGGCGCTCGGCGCGGATTTCACGCTTGCCGGCCGGGCGCTCGCCTTCGGCGTCGGTGCCGGGGGCGAGGCAGGCGCGCGGCGGGCCTTCGAGATCCTGTCGCTGGAGCTTGTGCGGACGCTCGGACAGGTCGGCACGCCGTCCTTCAGCGAGGTCGGCCCGTCGCTTCTCAGTCGCCAGCCGTGATCCCGGGAGGGGCTCGCCCGACCTGAGCCACGCTTAAGCATACCGGACGAAAACAGCGCGCTTCGGACTGCCTTACGCGCGCCGCGTCAGCGCGGCGCGCCTGGCGCGGCGAGAAACTCCTCCTCCGCGATATTCAGCGACTTGATCCGCGAATAGAGCGTCGACGGACGGATGCCGAGAAGCGCGGCCGCTCCGTCCTGCCCGGACACCCGGCCCGAGGTCTCGCGAAGGCAGTTCACGATATTGCGCCGCACCAGCGCCTGCATCTCCGCCTCGGTGCGCACCATCGTGTCGCCGCGCGCTCCCGCATCGCGATCCGTGCCGAGCTCCAGGATAAGCTTGCTGCCCTTCGAGATCACGACCGCGCGTTCCATCACGTTTCCAAGCTCGCGCACATTGCCGGGCCACTCATAGGCAAGGAGTTGCCGCACCACGCCCTCCGTCAGGACCGGCACCGGACGGTTGAGCCGCCGACAGGCGATCCGGAGCATATGTGCGGCGAGCAACGGGATGTCATCGGGACGGTCCCGGAGCGGCACGCATTCGATCGGGAAGACGTTGAGAAACATGAAGAGGTTCTGCTGGATGCGCCGCACCCCGCCCCTGCCATCGCCCGAGCGGGTCGTCGCGGCGATCACGCGGATGTCGAGCGGCCGCTCGCGGGTGTCGCCGACGCGGATCACCGCGCGCCGTTGCAGGGCGACCAGGAGCTTGCTCTGGATTTCCGGCGGGAGCTGTTCGACATCGTCGAGAAAGAGCGTGCCGCCATGGGCGATCTCGAGCTTACCGGGCGTGTCGCGCGTGGCGGCAGCGCTCGCGCCGCGCACCTGGCCGAAGAGCTCGACCTCGACGGTCTCGGGCGCGACGGAGCCGCAGTTGAAATGGATGAGCGGCCGCCGCGCGCGGTCGCTGACCTTGTGGATCTCGGCGGCGACGAGCGCCTTGCCGGTGCCGGTCTCGCCGGAGATCACGACGGTCGCATCGGTGCGCGCCACGAGGTCGATCCGCGCCAGGACCTGGCGGGTGGCCGGGGAGACGCCGATGATGTCGTGATGGGCGCGCTCGGTCGAGATCGCCTCTTGCAGATAGGCGTTCTCCTCTTCGAGCCGGTCGCGCAGGTCGGCCACCTCCGCCAGCGCCTCGCGCAGCTTGCGCTCGTTTTCCTTGCGCTCGGTGATGTCGCGGAAGATCACCACGGCCCCGGCCAGCACCTGCTGATCGTAGATCGGGGTCGAGACATATTCGACGCGGATCGGACGGCCGTCCTTGCGCCAGAACACCTCGTCCTCGATCCGGCTGACCTGTTCGAAGCGGAAGGAGCGGTAGATCGGGCAGTCATGCGAGGGATAGACCTCGCCGTTCAGGTGGTGGTGGTGGATCATCGCGTGGATGTCACGTCCCAGAAGATCGGCGCTGGTCCAGCCCAGCATCTCCTGCGCGGCGCGGTTGACGAAGGTGGTCTTGCCCTCGGAATTGATGCCGTAGATCCCCTCGCCGGCCGCGTTGAGGATGAGCTGGTTGCGGCGCTCGAGCTCGGCGAAGAAGCCCTCTGCGCGGCGCCAGGTGTCGAGACCGGCGCGGTGGAGACCTTCCGTCTCCATGCGCTCGGCGCGGCGGTCGAGCTCGTCGAGATCGTGGATCACCAGGAACAAGAGCTCCGGCTGACCCTCGACGAAGCGCGCGCGCAGCTCGCAACGCAAGGGGTCCCCGAAGGCGGTCGTCATCGACACCGCCCGGGTCCAGCCCTCGCCCCGGTGATCGACCTCTTCGACGAAGACGAGGAACCAGGGCATGGATTTTCCGAGGAAGCGCTCCAGCCGGACCGGCCCGGTCCGCGGCAGCTTCAGAAGATCGACCGCGCGGGCATTGGCCTCGACGATCCGGTCCTCGCGCGTGTCGATCAGAAGCGCGGGCTCCGGCAGGAGGTGCAGGAGGGAATCGGGGCGGGCGACGGTATCCTTCATGTTTTCGAGCATAGCGGGCGGGCGCGCCGCGATCTTATGAAATTTCGTAATTTACGAAATTTCGCGATATCGACACACTCACCAAAGCATCCAAGCCCATGTATTCGTAGACACTTTTCATGATGTTGAAATTTTGGGCGCATCCTTACGTGACCCCTGCCCCCTCGTCAGACTGAGGATGATCACACAGCAATGAGGGGAAAGCCATGAGCACGAAAAGCCTCGGAAATCCGTTTTCCGCGAAGACCGATCTGCGCCACGGCGCTGAGTGCGGGTGCGACAGCTGCACGGCCACGCTGAAGGCCGACGAGCGCGTCTCGACGCCGATGGGCTCCGAAGAGATGCTCGAACGCGCGGTGGAAAGCGCGATCGTGCGCTCCGTGTTCGGCCATAACGACCTGTCCCGCCGGTCCTTCATGGGGATGCTGGGCGGCGGGACGGTGGCGGCGGCGCTGGCCTCCGTCTTCCCGCTAGATCAGGCCAAGGCCGCGATCCTCGACGAGCTTGGGCCGCCCGAGAAGACCGATCTCAGCATCGGCTTCGTTCCGATCACCTGCGCCACGCCGATCATCATGGCCCAGCCCATGGGCTTCTACGAGCGCTACGGCCTCAACGCGCAGGTCATCAAGACCGCAGGCTGGGCGGTGGCCCGCGACAAGTCGCTCTCGGGGGAATACGACGCGAGCCACATGCTGACGCCGATGCCGCTCGCCATGACGCTGGGCGCAGGATCGGTGGCCGAGCCCTACATCATGCCCGCGGTCGAGAACATCAACGGCCAGGCCATCGTCCTGTCGAACGAACATCTCGACAAGCGCGATCCGGCGCAGTGGAAGGGCTTCACCTTCGGCGTTCCGTTCGAATACTCGATGCACAACTTCCTTCTGCGCTACTACGTGGCAGAGTTCGGTCTCGACCCGGATGTCGACATCCAGATCCGCGTGGTCCCGCCGCCCGAGATGGTGGCGAACCTGCGTGCCGGAAACCTCGACGGCTACCTCTCGCCCGACCCGTTCAACCAGCGCGCGGTCTGGGAGGGCATCGGCTTCATCCACACGCTCACCAAGGACATCTGGGAGGGTCATCCCTGCTGCGCCTTCGCCGCGCCGCTCTCTTTCGCGACCGAGCTGCCCAATACCTATGGCGCGCTTCTGAAGTCGATCGTGGACGCGACGCAATACGCCTCGAACCCCGAGAACCGCAAGGAAATCTCCGCCGCCATCGCACCGACGAACTACCTCAACCAGCCGGTTCCGGTGATCGAACAGGTCCTGACCGGCACCTATGCGGACGGGCTTGGCGAGGTGAAGCAGGTGCCCGACCGGATCGATTTCGACCCGTTCCCCTGGCACTCGATGGGGGTGTGGATCCTCACCCAGATGAAGCGCTGGGGCTATATCGAGGGCGATATCGACTACAAGGCCGTGGCCGAGCAGGTCTACCTTGCCGCCGATTGCAAGAAGGTGATGACCGATCTCGGCTACGAGGCGCCCGATGTCACCTACAAATCCCACACGATCATGGGCAAGACCTTCGATCCCGCAACGCCCGAGGACTACGTCTCGAGCTTCGCGATCGGGAAGGGCTGATCCATGCTCTCCAATCTCAGCCTCAACCAGCGCGCAGCGCTTCTGTCGGTTCTGATGCTGATCGTCGGCCTCCTGATCTGGGAGGCCGCCATTCCCGCACAGAAGGCCGCCGAAGAGCTGACCGAATACGAGCGCCTGATGGGCCTCGGGCAGGAGAGAGCGGGCGTCCCGCCCCCCTCGCAGGTTCTCGCCAAGGCCTGGGAGCAGCTCTCGAACCCGTTCTATGACGCGGGCCCCAACGACAAGGGCATCGGCATTCAGATCGGTTACTCGATCTACCGCGTGCTGACGGGCTATATCTTGGCCGCACTCGTTGCCATCCCGCTCGGCTTCCTGATTGGCATGAGCCAGATCGCCTACAAGGCCTTCAATCCGTTCATCCAGGTGCTGCGCCCGATCTCGCCGCTCGCATGGATGCCGCTGGCGCTCTTCATCATCCAGGACAGCGAGGCGAGCGCGATCTTCGTGATCTTCATCTGCTCGATCTGGCCAATGCTGATCAACACCGCGTTCGGCGTGGCCGGGGTCCGGCAGGACTGGGTCAACGTCGCCCGCACCCATGAGCTGGGCTCGCTCCGGACCGCGTTCCAGGTGATCCTGCCCGCGGCGGCGCCGACGATCATCACCGGCATGCGGATCTCCATCGGCATCGCCTGGCTCGTCATCGTCGCGGCCGAGATGCTCGTCGGTGGCACCGGGATCGGCTACTACGTGTGGAACGAGTGGAACAACCTCGATCTCACCTCCGTCATCTTCTCAATTCTCATGATCGGCGTCGTCGGGATGCTGCTGGATAGCGCCTTCGGCGTCCTGCAGCGCACCGTCGCCTTCGCCGAATAAGGAGCACATCCGATGTCGAAACCATTTCTCAGCATCGAGCGGCTCACCCAGCAGTTCCCGGATGGTGCGGGCGGGACGCTCACGGTCTTCGAAAACGCCAGCTTCGGCGTCGAGAAGGGCGAGTTCGTCTGCATCCTCGGCCATTCCGGGTGCGGCAAGTCGACGATCATGAACATCCTCGCGGGCCTCGCCGAGCCAACCTCGGGCGTGGTCAAGATGGACGGGTTCGAGGTCTCTGGCCCGAGCCTCGACCGCGGGGTGGTGTTCCAGAACTACTCGCTCCTGCCCTGGCTCACGGCGCTGAAGAACGTGATCTTCGGCATCCGCGCCCGCTACCCCGACTGGTCGCGGCGGCAGGTCGAGGACCGGGCGCGCGAATACCTCGCCATGGTGGGGCTCGAGGGCGACGTGGTGCACCGCAAGCCCGCGCAGCTCTCGGGCGGCATGCGCCAGCGGGTCTCGATCGCGCGGGCCTTTGCCAACCATCCCAAGCTGCTGCTTCTCGACGAGCCCTTCGGCGCGCTCGACGCGCTGACCCGGGGCACGATCCAGGACGAGCTTCTGAAGATCTGGGGCGGCACCGAGCAGACGGTCTTCATGATCACCCATGACATCGACGAGGCGATCCTTCTCGCGGATCGCATCCTGTTGATGTCGAACGGTCCCTTCGCCCGGGTGGCGGAATCGGTGGAGATTACCATCCCGCGCCCGCGCAGCCGCACCGAGATCGTGGAGCATCCGAATTACTACGCGATCCGCAATCACCTGGTGCACTTCCTCGGCCAGCGCTCGCGCGAGATGTCGGGTCAGAAGAGCGACGCCGCCGATCAGCGCCCCGTCACCGTGCGGATCGATAAGACCGCCTCGGCCTCCGAGGAGGAGGCCGAGCCTGCGCCGCGGCTGCGTGCCGTGAACGAGTGACAGGACCCTGAGATGACCGCCGAGCCCCAGATCCGCGCTCCGCTTCCGCCCTTCACCTATGGAGAGGCCGTCCAGAAGGTGCGCATGGCCGAGGACGCCTGGAACACCCGCAACCCGGCCAAGGTCGCGCTGGCCTACACGCCGGACACGCGCTGGCGCAACCGCTCGGAATTCCTGAACGGGCGCGCCGAGGTCGAGGCCTTCCTGACCCGGAAATGGGCCGTCGAGAACGGCTACCGGCTGATCAAGGAGATCTGGGCCCATGACGGCAACCGGATCGCGGTGCGGTTCTGCTACGAGTGGCACGACGAAGACGGTCACTGGTTCCGCGCCCATGGCAACGAGAACTGGGAATTTGCCGAGACCGGCCACATGGCGGTCCGCCACGCCTCGATCAACGATGTGCCCATCGCCGAGGATCAGCGCCTGTTTCACTGGCCCCAGGGGCCGCGCCCCAGAGACCATCCCGGCCTGTCCGATCTCGGACTCTGAGCCGGACATCCCAAGACCGAAAAGGAGGAAACGACCATGAAAGATACGTTTGAGGTGCCCACCATGATGACCAAGGAAGACGTGACGATGATGATCCTCTCGGCCAAGAAGCAGGCCGGGATGACCTGGGAAGAGATCGCCGAGAAGATCGACATGTCGCCGGTTTGGACCCATTCCGCCTGCATGGGCATGAACGGCTTCCCGAAGGACAAGGCCGAGGCGCTCGTCACGACGCTCGGTCTGCCGCAGGAAGCGGCGGGCGTGCTCGAGGAGCCGCCGACCAAGGTCTGGGAACAGTCGGTCCCGACCGATCCCTGCATCTATCGCTTCTACGAGATCGTCGGCGTCTACGGCCCGACGCTGAAGGCGCTGATCGAAGAGAAGTTCGGCACCGGCATCATGTCGGCCATCGATTTCGACATGCAGGTGACCCGCGTGCCGAACCCCAAGGGCGACCGCGTCAAGGTCGAGATGTCCGGCAAGTACCTGGCCTACAACGCCTGGTGATGCATCGGCGTCGGAGGTCTGCGTATCCGCAGGCCTCCCGCGCTCGTCCGATGATACTGTGACCCCTGCCCCCTCGATCGCAACAGGCGCTCCGCCCCAGCGATCGATGTCCGGGGGTCAGCACTCTGCGCGGGCACGCCGGTCGCCAAGCGGAGCGCCCCGCACTTACCCGAGACGCCCTTTGCGCCCCGCGTCTCCGCCGCCGGGCCGCGCACGCGCCGATCACTCCTTCTCCGCCACAGCAGCGATCTCGCCGGCATCCTCACCGGGGCTCTCGAAGGTCCAGCCCGGCTTCCTCGCTTCGGCCAGGATCGCACGGATCGTGTCTTCGAACCGGTCGCCATGCGCCTGCAACTCGATCACCCGCGCGGCGACCTCCTCGGGCAGGATCGAGAGGTCGGGCCCGTCGGACGGCTCGGCGGAGGCCTGAAGAGCCGCTGCGGCGAAAAGGGTGGAAATGATGGGTGCCCTGAACATAATGGTCTCCGTGGTCTGGGAATTGGTTTCTTGCGGTTTGCAGCGCCAATCGCAGCGCCTGATGTCAGCAAGCTCGTTCTCGGCCACGAAAGTCACGAAGGCCGGCACGAAATTTGACGAAAGCCCAGAAAACCCTTTTGATCGGGGCATTTAGGTTCAACTCCGAAACCGAGGAATTGACCTCGCCCGATGGCACGAAGATCCCGCTTCGGCCGCAGACCGCGCGTGTCCTGGGTGTTCTCGCGCGCCATCGCCGGGCGCTGGTCACCAAGGACGCGCTGATGAGCGAGGTCTGGCCGGACACGCATGTGACGGATGACAGCCTCGTTCAGTGCATCTCGGAGATCCGGCGCGCCTTGGGGGCGGACGACGCAAAGCGGCTCGCGACCGTGCCGAAGCAGGGCTACCGGCTGGCAGCGACGACAGCGCCAGAGGCCGCCGCGCCGACCGAGGCGCCGTCAGGCCCGGATCAGCAGACCAAGCGGCGATCCCGGTCCCGGATCATCGCGGCACTCGTTGCCTCAATGCTTCTCGTCCTGGCCATTGCTGCCGCCCGGGCCTTCCTCAACAGCGATACCGCACCGCAACCGGCGCTGACGATCGCCGTCCTGCCCTTCGAGAACCTCAGCAGCGATCCGGAACAGGATTACCTGTCCTCGGGGCTCGCGGAGGATCTTCTGACCGACCTGTCGCGCCTAAAGGCGATGAAGGTCCTGTCGCGGAACACGACCTTCGGGCTGCGCAGCGCGCCCGAAACGGTCTCGGACACGATGGCCCGCTACGGGGCCACGCATATGGTGGATGGCAGCGTCCAGCGCGAGGGCGCGCAGATCAGGATCAGCGTTCAGCTCGTGCAACTCGCGACCGGGTCCAATGTCTGGGCGCAGCGCTACGACCGGCAGCTCGGCGACCTCTTCGACATTCAGGACGACGTCCGCGCCAAGATCGTCGACGCGCTGTCCCTCCGGCTCGCACCGCAGGAGCAGGCGCGCCTTCTGGATGCCGGGACCTCCGACGTCTCGGCCTACGACCTCCTCCTGCAGGGCCGTCACTTCGAGGCCGCGCTCGACCGTCCGGGCGTCACGCGCGCGCTGTCGCTCTATCGCCAAGCGCTGGACGTGGACCCGGGCTATACCGAGGCTTATGCGCGGCTCGCCAACATGTACGATTTCTCGTCGCGCTATGGCTGGGGCGAAAGCGCCGAGACGGACCGGGTTCTCGCCATCGAGATGGCCGAGCGGGCCGTGCGGCTCGACCCCGAGAACCCCTTTGCCCGGTGGACGCTGGGCCGCATCCTTTCGCGGCTCGGGCGGACGCCCTCGAGCCGCGAGCGCGGGATGGGAGAGCTGCGCGCCGCCATCGAGATCGACCCCAATTACGCCGATGCCTACGGCTTCATCGCGCTGGTCTATGTCGGCGGCGGAGAGACCGATGCGGCCCGCCAGGCCATCGCCACCGCCTTCGATCTCAACCAGACGCCGCCCTATTGGTATTACCAGAACCGCGGGATCGTCTCCTATTTCGACGAGGAGTACCTAAGCGCGGTCGAGGATTTCCTCCGCGCCGTCGAGATGAGCCCGACCGCCGCCTTCTCGCGGCTCTGGCTGGCCGCCGCCTATGCCATGACCGGCGATGTCGACGCGGCGGACTGGGAGATCGAGGAGGCGCAGATGCTCGGCGAGCCGCAAACGGTGACCGATGTCCTGACCGCGAACCCGATCATCCAGGATCCGGACTTCCAGAGCGCTTATGCGACAGGGCTCGCACGGGCCGGTTTGCCGGACTGAGGTTGGCGCCCCGCGGAGATTGGGCCTTGCGTCGTCGCGGGCATCTGCCCTTTTGAGAATGGCAAAGGGGCCAACCGCCGGGACAGGATCCGTTCACCGTTGAGACGCGGCGGCGGACTTACCCCGCTCTTAGCCTGCGACGGCGTCGAAGCGCCTTCACTGCGGGCCAGACGATGACCAGAAAGGTCATGATCGCGAGCGTCGCGGAAAGCGGTCGGGTGAACAGCTCGGTCGCGTCGCCCCGGCTGATCAGCAGCGCGCGGCGGACGCTCTGCTCGGCCATGGGCCCGAGGATCATCCCGAGGATGATCGGCGCCAGCGGCACGTCGACCTTCTCGAGGAAATATCCGGCCAGCCCGGCGGCCAGCATGACCCAGAGATCGACGATCCGGCCGTTGATAACGTAGACGCCCACGCACATCAGTATGAGGATGGCGGGCACCAGAAGCACACCGGGCAGCCGCTGGAACTGCGCGAAGACGCGGGTCGCGACCGCTCCGCCCAGGGCGAAGATCAGGAGCGAGGTGATCAGCATCTCCATCATGAACCCGCCGACGAGCGTCGGGTTCTGGTGAAAGAGCTGCGGTCCGGGCTGCAGGCCGTGGATCGTCAGCGCACTCAAGACGAGGGCCGCAACCACGTTGCCGGGGATGCCCAGGGACAGCGCCGGGATCATCGAGGCGGCGTTGTCGGCATTGTTCCCGCACTCGGCGGCGGCGACACCCTGCGGATTGCCCTTGCCGAAGCTCTCGGGATCGTCGGAGGCGTTCCTGACCGCGTTGTAACTGAGGAAGGCCGCGATGTTGCCGCCCGCTCCGGGCAGGATGCCGACACCGATGCCGATGCCCGAGGAGCGCAGCCAAGTCGGGATCAGCCCGCGGACCTCACCGGGCGCGAAGGGCGCATCGGCCAGCTTCAGCTGCGCCGAGGAGAGACCCTTTAGGTCGCATTTCTCGGCCAGTTGCAGAACCGGCGGCAGGGCGTAGAGCCCGACCAGCACGACGATCAGGTCGAGCCCGCCCAGGAGCCAGGTCTGGTCGAAGGTGAACCGCGCCTGCCCCGAGAGGTTGTCGATGCCCATCGTTCCGATCAGCAGGCCGAGGACAGCCGCCAGCAGCCCCTTCACCGCGTCGGATCCGACCATGACGCCGACCGAGGCCATGCCGAAGATCGCGATCCAGAAATACTCCGCCGGGCCGAAGAACAGCGTCAACCGCGCCAGCAGCGGCCCCATGGTCATCAGCGCGATCGCGCTGGCGATGCCGCCGATCGCCGAGGACCAGCAGGCGACCTTCAGGGCCTTGGACGCCTCACCCCGGTCGGCCATGGGAAACCCGTCGAAGGTGGTGGCGATGGAGGCGGGCGTGCCAGGGATGCGCAGGAGGATCGCCGGGATCGCGCCTCCGTACATCGAGCCGTTGTAGATGCCCGCGACCATCGCCAGCGCCACAAGCGGGTCCATCGAATAGGTCAGCGGCAGCAGGAGCGCGATGGCCATGACCGGGTTCAGCCCCGGCAGGGCGCCGATCAGCACACCCAGAAGCGTGGAGCCGACCATCGCCGTCAGCGGGCCAAGCGCCAGGACATTGGTCAGAGCGTCGGTGTAGAACCCCATCTCAGCCTCCCGTCGCCAGAAGGGACAGGATCGCCTCGCGCGGCAGCGGCTTCTGCAGCAGGACCGAGAAGACGAGGTAGACCAGCGTCATGAAGACCACCGCCACGATCAGCGCGTAGGCCCACCGCCGGAACCCCAGGACCACCGGCATCGCCAGCATCAACAGGAACGACGCCGTGTAGAAACCGAGCGGCACGACCGCCGCCAGGTAGACCGCCGCGACCGACGCCGCGGAGATCAGCTGGGCGGGAGCATCGACCATTGGTCGCGGCTCATTCCGCCCGGACCGGAGGGCGCGCACCGAAATGCCGGCGCCGAGAAGCGTCAGGATCAGGCCCAGAACCATCGGGTATGTCCCGCTGGCGCCCCGGTAGCCGGTCGCCATCCACGCGGCGGCCAGACCGACCGCCGCGAAGATCAGGCCTGTGACGATATCCTGCCGCTTCTCCATCGCTCAGAGCCCGAGCGCCTTGGACACTTCGGCGAGCGCGTCATATTCCGACTGGAGCCGCTCCCCCAGCGCGTCGCCTTTGACGACGTTCGGGATCTCGCCCTTGGTGGCGAGAAACTCGACATAGCTCGGATCGTTGACCGAGGTTTCGATCACGTCGGCCAGCTGTTCGACGATCGCGGGATCGAGGTCCTTCGGCCCGAGGATCGCCCGCCAGAGGAGCGTCTCCCTGTCGCCGAGCCCCAGCGCCTCGAGCCCCGACGCCCCGGGCAGCGCGGGCACATCCGCGGCCGAGGTCACCAGCGGGCACTTGGCCTCGCCGGTCTCGACATAGGGCAGAACCGTCGAGATCGAGCCGCCGTAGATGTCCACGTGACCGCCAAGGAAGTTCTGAAGCGTCTCGCCCGCACCGCCGAACGGGATGGCGACGGCCTCGATCTCCTTGGCCTGGAAGATACGCTCGGCCGCGAGCTGCATGGTGCCGCCGATGCCGTCATTGCCATAGGTGTACTTGCCGGGATTGGCCGCCAGTTCGGCGAGGAACTCCTCGCCCGTGGTGGCCGGGAAATCGGCCTTCACGCAGAGCGTGTAGGCGGTTTCCGAGGTCGAGGCGATCGGCGTGAAACTGTCCAGCGAATAGGCGACGTTCTGGACCTGCGGCACGGTGGTCAGCGGGCTGTTCCATGTCGCGAAGAGCGAATAGCCGTCGGGCTTGGCCTGCATGAATTGCGACGCGCCGACAGAGCCGCCACCGCCGCCCACGTTCAGGACCGCGATCGAGGTGCCCAGCTTTTCCTCCAGCAGAAGCGCCAGCTTGCGCGCGCTGGTGTCGGTGCCGCCGCCCGCGCCTGCGGGGATGGTCAGCTCGATCGTGCGCTCGGGGTACTCGGCCAGCGCCGGTGCGGCGATCAGGGCCGCGGCCACGACGCCGATAGAGGTTGCCTTGAATGTCATTGTCTCTCTCCCTTTGAAAGTCGTGTGGATGTGTCAGGTGATCTCGCTGCGATAGCGAAATCCGGCCGCGCTCCCATGCGCGATGCGCCATTCGACGGGTCGGTCCTCGATGTCGAAGGCGGTGCGTTCGATGATGGCCAGCGGATCGCCCGTGCCGAGGCGCAGTTTCTGCGCGACGAGATCCGAGGCCGCGCCGAAGGACACCTCGTCCGTGGCGCGTTTGACCAGGATGCCGAACCGCTCGAAATAGATCGGATAGAGGAGCGGCCCGAGCTCGGTCTCGGGCAGTTTCTCGAACCCGGCGAAGCGTTCCGCGGGGATGTAGATCTCCTCGAAGAGGACGGGCTGATCGGACAAGCTGCGCAGGCGCACGATCTTGATCACGTCGCGCGTTCCCAGCGCGGCGGCCGCGGTCTCGGGCGCCTGGGTGACGCTGCGCAGGATCAGCTGGCTGGAGGGGATCGAGGGCAGCGAGCCATCGGTGTCGCGCATGGCGAAGAAGCGGAACAGGGTCGCGTTGAACGAGGGCGCCCGCAGGAAGGTGCCCGACCCTTGTCGGCGCTCCAGAAGCCCCTCTTCGACGAGGCCGTCGACCGCCTTTCTCACGGTGCCGACCGACACGCCGAACTCGCGGGCGAGCCGGGCCTCGGACGGGATCGGCGCGTCAGGCGTCCATTCGCCCTGCGAGATCCGTCCGGTCAGCGTGTCGCGCAACCGGGCATAGGCCGGAAGCCGCGTATCGGTCTTGGCGAATCCATCCATGCTGATCGTCCTCCCCCTCCCGTCGATAAGTCATGTTGACCCATACAGTCAACTGGTCATATATATGAATTTGAGGAGCCCCAGATGATCCAGTTCGACTGCCACGCGCATGTGTACGAGACCGTTCGCGCCGTCGCCGTGGCGCGTTACACCCCGGCCTGCCCTGCCCCCTTGTCGGATTGGCTGGGCCATCAGGCGGATCATGGCCTCAAGGGCGGCGTGATCGTGCAGGTGAGCTTCCTGGGCACGGACAATTCCGAGATGTGCCGCGCCCTTGCCGAGCTCGATCGGAACCGGTTCGCCGGGGTCGGCGTCGTGCCTCTCGACGTCTCGGATGCCGATCTCGACCGGCTGGTCGCGGCGGGCATGCGCGGCGTGCGCTGGAACCTCGTGGCCGGAGCGCCGCGCCCGGATCTCCGGAGCCCCCTCGTGGCGCGGTTCATCGAAAAGCTCGGCGCCCGCGACCTGCATCTCGAGGTGCATCTCGAGGGCGACGCGCTCGCGCCGATCCTGCCGGACCTGACAGATCTGGGCGTGAACCTTGTCGTCGATCACTTCGGGTTGCCGTCAGCGCCGACACCTGCCGACGATCCCTTTCTCACCGCCGTCTCTCGGCTCGAGGACCGCAGCGCCCTGTTCCTGAAATTCTCGGCGCCCTACCGGATGCCCTTCGACGTCCGGCCGCATGCCGACACGCTTCTGTCGCTGCTGTCGCCCGGACACGTTCTCTGGGGCAGCGACTGGCCGCACACGCGGCACGAGACCCGCACGAGCTACGCGGAGAACCATCGCTGGGCCGAGATGCTGGGCGCGCTCAGCGATCAGGCCGCCGCGAAAAGATTGTACGGGATCGCACTCGACACCGGCGCGGAGGTCTAGCGGGCCCCTGCCCGCCCCAAGGGTTTCACGGGGTCATCGGCGCCCGCTAGCTCGGAGCGATCAGCACCTTGCACTGGGTCGTGCGCTGCCTCAGCGCCTCGAAGGCGGACGGCGCCTCCTGAAGCGACACCGTGTCCGACACCAGATGATGCGGCGCGTAGCGGCCCTTATCCAGAGCGTCGATGGCATTGGCGAACTCGTGCATGTCAAAGAAGACCGACATGATCACGTTCACCTCTTTCGAGATCGCGCGGAAGCTGTCGAGTCGGTCGGTATGGGTGCACAGACCCAGCACGCAGACCGTGCCGCGCGGACGCACGAGGTCGATGCAATGATCGATCAGGCCGACCTTCCCGACGCATTCGAAGACGATGTCGGGCGCCCCGCCGCAGGCCTCTGCGGCGCGCTTGGCCATGTCGGGCCCGGAGACGACGAAGCCGGTGGCGCCGAGGTCCATCGCCCGGTCATGCTGGTACTCGTGCAGATCGGCCGCGACGACCGCCGCTGCCCCCATCCGCCGCGCCCAGTAGACAACCGCGAGCCCGATCGCGCCCGCGCCGACGACCAGCACGCGGTCGCCGGGCCTCATCCCGGACCGCAGCACGCCATGGAGCGCGACAGCCAGAGGCTCGGCCAGCGCGCCATCGGCCAGCGAGATATCCGTGGGCAGCTTGCGCAACTGGCGGCTGGCCAGCGCGGCGTATTCGGCATAGCCGCCGCCGATCAGCGTCATGCCGTTCTCACACCAGGCCGGATCGCCCTTCCGGCAGGGCCCGCAATGCCCGCATCCGCGCAAGGGGGCGGCGGCGACGAGATCGTCGGGCTTCAGATCGGTGACGTCGCGCCCGACCTCGAGTACCTCGCCCGCGAACTCGTGGCCGATCACGTCGCCTGCGCCCAGCGCGAAGGTCTCGGGCTCTTCGGTCATGTGCAGGTCGCTGCCGCAGATGCCGCAGCGGCAGACGCGGATCACCACCTCGTCGTCGCCGGGCACAGGGTCCGGCACATCGGTCTCGCGCAGGGGCTGGCCAAGCGTGTCGAAGACGAGCGCTTTCATGAGACGTCCCTTTCGGTTTGGATCAGGACTCGTCGGGTCGGGAACCACGGCGCGTCGAAGCTCCGCCGCCAGAGCCCCCACAAGCCCTCGCGGAAGAAGAGCGCGGTGATCAGCGTCAGAAGACCGAGAACGATCAGGTAGCTCGATCCGAACTCGCCGAACCACCGGTCCGCGAAGAAGTAGAGGACCGCTCCGATCAGGACGCCCTCGATGCTGCCGATGCCGCCCACCATGACGATGAAGATCGCGAGGTTCGCCCAGTTCATGTCGAAGGCCGAGGGCGGCGTGATGCGGAGCTGGACCATGAAATAGACCGCGCCCGCAAAGCCCGTGCCGATCGCGGCGGCGACGAAGATGAGGAACCGCAGGCGCTGGACGTCGATGCCCTGGCTCCGTGCCGCGACCGGGTTGTCGCGCATCGCGGTGAGCGCGATGCCGTAGCGGCTCCGCAACAGCAGGTAGCTGCCGCCGACCGTCACCAGCAGGAGAAGCGCGGCAAGGATCGATCCCGCCACCGCCCGCTCATGGGCCGAAAACTGGGTCATGACGCGCAGGCTCATGCCGGCGCCGCCGTTCAGGAACGGCATGTTGGTGGCCACGAGGCGCAGGGCCTCGGCGACGACCCAGGTCCCGATCGCGAAATAGGGTCCCTCGAGACGGTGCAGCAGGAGGTAGATCGGCACGGCCAGAATGCCGGGCGCGAGAAGGCTCAGACCGACCGCGACGAAGGGGTTGATGCCCCAGCTCTGCGCCATCACGAACATGGCATAGGCCGCGACCCCGACAAAGGCCTGCTGACCCACGGACACGAGCCCGCCATAGCCCGCCAGCATGTTCCACATCTGCGCCACCGCGACGAAACAGGCCAGGGTGATCACGTCGCGGATCAGGCCCTGCGAGGCCCACCAGGGCATCGAGACGATCGCCCCGAGCGCCAGCGCTCCGGCGAAAAGGGCGATGCGGCCCGACAGCGTCATGCGTTCAACACGATAGGACATGGCGACCGCTCCTTAGGATTTGCGCTGGAAGATGCCTTGCGGCCGGATGGCCAGCACCGCGAGAAAGACGAGATGGCCCGCGAGGATCCCGAAGCCGGGATTGATGCGGAAGCCGATGGCCTGGCTGACGCCGAGGATCATCGCCCCGGTGAAGGCCCCCCAGACCGAGCCGAGCCCGCCGATGATCACCGCCTCGAAAGCGTAGATCAGCTGAAACGGCCCGTCCGCCGGAGCGACCGTCGAGCGCATGGCCTGGAAGGTCGCGGCAAAACCCAGGATCCCGACCGCGACGGCGGTGGCCTTGGCGTAGACGGCTTTCGGGTTCACGCCGATCATCGCCGCCGCCTCGACATCCGCGGAAGCCGCGCGGAGCGACCGGCCGTAGCGGGTGTAGCGCAGCACGGCATCGAGCCCGCCGGTCAGCAGCGTGGCGCAGACCAGCACGATCACCGGCAGGACACCCACGAAGATCGAGCCGATCTCGACCGATGCCTGCTGGATGCCGCCGCCCGGCAGCGACCGCGTATCGGCCGACCAGACCACGAGCATCGCGTTCTGCAGCGCGATCGACAGCCCGAAGGTCGCGATGAGTGAGGGCAACGGGTCGTTACCCACCACGCGATTGAGCATCGCCCTCTGCAAAAGCCAGCCGATGGCCGCGCCGACCGGCACCAGCGTCGCCAGGACGGCCCAGGGTCCGATGCCGGTGAAATCCGCCAGCGAGATGCCGATGAGCGCCAAGAGGATGACGAGATCGCCATGGGTGACATTGACGATCTTCATCACGCCGAACATCAGCGCCATTCCCAGCGCGTATTGGGCGTAGAGACCGCCCAGCAGGATGCCCTGCACGATTCCTTCAATCCAGTGCATGGCTTGCTCCGAAATAGGCTTTGCTGATGTCGTCGCGGCTGATGTCCAGCGACCGTCCCTCGAGCGTGACGCGGCCCTCGAGGAGGCAATAGAGCCGACCCGAGGCGCGCTGCGCGAGGCCCACGTCCTGCTCGACGAGAACCAGCGCGGTGCCCTGCGCGGTCACCTGCGGGAGCGCCTCGTAGATCTCGCGCACGACACGGGGCGCAAGGCCGAGGCTGATCTCGTCGCACAGGAGGACCCGCGGCTGCGCCAGCAGCCCTCGCCCGATCGAGACCATCTGCTGCTGTCCGCCCGAGAGGTTCTCGACCGAGGTCGCGGCCTTCTCGCGTAGGATCGGGAAGAGGTCGTAGACCGCCTCCTGCGTCCAGGGCGTGCCATGCGGTTTCGCGGCATGCTCGCTGGCGACGCGGAGGTTCTCCTCGACGGTCATCCCGGCGAAGAGGCGTCGGCCCTCGGGCACGATGGCGATGCCGTTCTGCACCATGAGATGCGGCGCGCTGCCGCCCACGGCCGCGCCGTCGAGCGTAACCATGTCCGAGGCGACCGGCAACAGCCCCATGATCGCGCGCAGAAGCGTGGACTTGCCTGCGCCGTTGGCGCCGATCAGGGCGACCGTCTCGCCGGGCTCGATCGCGAAATCGATGCCGTGCAGCGCGCGCATGTCGCCATACCCGGCGATGAGCCCGTGTGTTGAGAGCAACGCGGTCATGCTTCGACCCCCATGTACACGCGCTTGACGTCCGGGTCCTCGATAACCACCGAGGGCGCGCCCTCGGCGATCTTCTCGCCGAAGTTCAGCACCAGAAGGCGGTCGGCGACCGCGAAGAGCGCGTGCAGAACGTGTTCGATCCAGACGATGGTCGTGCCGCCGTCGCGAATGCGCCGGATCAGCGCGACCAGGTCGCGGCCCTCGTCCTCGGTCAGCCCGCCCGCGATCTCGTCGAGAAGCAGCAGTCGCGGCTTCGAGGCCAGCGCCCGGGCCAGTTCGAGCCGCTTGCGATCCAGCAGGGTCAGCGATCCGGCATTGGTGTTGGCGCGCCGCGACAGCTCGCAATCCTCGAGGATGCGGACGCAATGGTCGTAGCTGTCCGCCTCGGACATGCCGCCGCCGAAGGTGGCGGCGACAAGCAGGTTCTCGAAGGTGCTCATGCCGGCATAGGGCTGCGGGATCTGGTAGGTGCGCCCGATCCCCTGATGGCACCGCTTGAACGGAGGGCCGACCAGAGGCCGCCCCTCGAAACGGATGTCGCCGTCGTAATCGCGGATGTCCCCGCTGATCAGGTTGAACAGCGTGGTCTTGCCCGCGCCGTTCGGACCGAGGATGCCCAGCACCTCGCCGTGCCGGACCTCGAACTCGAGGTCGTGCAGCACGCGGACCGCCCCGAAGGACTTGCTCAGCCCGCGTGCTGCAAGCAGCACGGACGTATCTCCGTTTCCAGTCACGTTGCGTGCCTTACATCGACCAAGGCAGCGGCTTCATCGCCTGCTCGGGCTCGAAGAGCGGATTGACCGTGTTGTCGACGATCTTCAGCTCGTAGGGCCATTTCTCGCCCTTGACCCACTGACCGCCGAAGATCGGCGTGGTCGAGACGTTCGGATGCGGCCCCGACGAGAAGTCGACCGGCCCGATCAGGGTCTCGAGCTTCGTCGCCTTGAGCGCGTCGCGGTTGGCGGCGCGGTCCAAGGGATTGGCCGAGCGCTTCAGCGTGTCGACGGTGATCTCCCAGATCGCATGGCTGTAGCCCAGGGGCTGGGTCCACTGGCGTCCGGTCTCGGCCTCCCAGGCGTCGGCCACGTCGCGGCTCACCTGGCCGGTCAGCGAGGACTGGAACGGGAAGGCCGGGGTCCACCAGACCTCGGAGGACATGCCGTCGCCCAGCTCGCCCAGCGCCTCGATGCCCGACGGGAACAGAAGCGCCGCCGCGACGGTGATCGCCTTGGGATGGAAGCCCTGCTGCGCGCATTGGTTCACGAAGTTGGTCAGGTCGTCGACATAGGTGATGCCGCCGACGATATCGGCCTCGAAGGCCTTGAAGGACGAGATCAGCGACGAGAAATCATTGGTCCGCGGCTGGAAGAAGCCCGGCATGTCGATCTCGAAGCCCGCGGCTTGGGTGGGCGACGGCAGGCCGTAATCGGTGTTGCCCCAGGTCTCGCCATCGGCGTTCTGCGGGAAGAGCATGCCGACCTTGCGGTTCGACTCGAGGCTGTTCCAGAGACCCACGAAGGTGTTCAGCGCCTCGTCCAGACCCCAGAAGAAATGGTAGGTCCAGTTGAACGGGTTTTCCGCCCCGCCGCGCGGGAAGACGATGGCCTGCCAGGGGGCCGCGGTCGAGAGACAGGGGCACTCGAAGAGCTCCGCCTGGTCGGCGGCGGGGTTGATCGTGTCCGTGGTCGAGGCGGGCAGCAGCATGTGCACCTCCTCGTTCAGGATCAGCTCCGCAGCGACTTCGGCCGACCGGTTCGGGTCGGACTGGCTGTCGCGCATCAGGATCTCGAGATCGTAGGTCTGTCCGTCCGCGCCTTCGATCCGGCCGCCGAGCGCCTCGCGCACCTTCTCGACGGTGTATTCGTCGGTCTCGCCGAAGAGGGCCAGCGGGCCCGTCGTGGGCGTCAGGAACCCGATCTTGATCGTCCCGGCGCTTTGCGCCCGCACGATGCTCGGGGCCGACAGGGCCACCGCCGAGGCGCCCATGCCTTTCAGGACGCCCCGTCGCGACGGTGTCCAGTGTCTCGTTTGCTTGGTCATGTCTTGTCTCCTCCCGTGGAATCCTGCCGATGAAATGGCGCGGGCTCGGCAGCGCAGCCCGCCAGTGGCGTCGCGCTATCCGCGCAGCGACGAACCACCGTCGATGGTCATTTGCGCGCCGGTCACGTAGCTCGACGCCGGGGCCGCGAGGTAGAGCGCCAGCCCCTTGATCTCGTCCGGAAAGGCGATGCGCCCCATGAGAGACTGCGCCTCGAACGCCGCGCGGTCCGCCTTGTTCTTGAGCCGCCCGCCCGCGATATTGGTGATGAAGGGCCCGGGCGAGATGCAGTTCACGTTGATCCCGTGCGCCGCCAGCTCCATCGCCGCGTTGCGGACGAGGTGATCGACCCCGGCCTTGGCCGGCATGTAGGCGGTGCCCACGATCGACTCGTTCACCCGTGCGGCGACCGACGATGTCACGATGATCCGGCCGCCGCCCGTCGCCTTCATGTGACGCGCCGCGTTGCGGATGGTCATGAACACCCCGGTCAGGTTCACGTCGATGACGCGATCCCATTGCGCTTCCGGCATGGTGTCGATCTGCGCGTCGGGATTGCGCGCGCCCTCGGGCGACTTGAACCCCGGACCGGCATCGACACCGGCATTGGCGAAGACCACGTCGATGCGCCCGTGATCCTCGGCGACCGCGTCGAACGCCTCGGCGAGCGCGGCGCGGTCGCTGATGTCGAGCGGCTTGCCCGACACCTGCCCCGGCCAGCCCTGGGCCTCGATTTCCGAAACGGTCGTCGTCAGGGTGTCCGCGTCCATGTCGAGGATGCGGACCCGGGCCCCCATCTCGACCATGATCTCGGCATAGGCCCGTCCGATCCCGGACGCGCCGCCGGTCACGATCACGGATTTCTCCGCCACATCAAACATCGTCTCAAGGGACATCGGCACTCTTCCTCCCACCGTCATCGACCCGCTCGCGGGGCGTCAGATGAACATGTCCTGATTGATCTCGATGCCATTGGCTTCGCAGTAGCTGACGTAATGGTCGATGAACCAGAAGACGTCGGCCGTGAACTCGTAGTTCGCGTTCTCGTCGAAGAACTCGATGGCACCGTTCAGCCAGAAGAGCGCCTTCATGCCGTTCGGATCGTCCGAATAGAGCGTGTGCGCGGTGCCCGGCAGCTCGTAGACGAAATCGCCGGGACGGGCGACCCAGTCGTATTCGTGATAGCCCCAGGACCCTTCCAGCGTGACCGCCGAGACGACGCCCCGGTGCTTGTGGGTTCCGATCATGCCGCCGCCCTTGACCCAGAGGATATTGGCGGCGGAATTGTTGCGCACGTCGAAGGCCAGGTGCTTGATCGCGGCGGTCTCGCCGAAGGGCACCCAGGGGTTGTTCTTGTCGTCACCGGGGATGAACGCGCCTTCCTTGCCGAAGCGGTTGATCATCGCTTCATGCGGTTCGGGCGGCAGTTTCGTGATGAACTCGTGCTTCGTCATGGGACCCTCCTCTGGCCTCTCGTGGCGTCGGATTCATCCAACGGCCTGCAGCCCGAATCCGTCAAAGCGAAAAGGCGCACGCCGCAGCGCGGCATGGCCGAAACGGCGGCTAGAGGCTTGTTCCGGCTTGATTTCAAAATGGCCCGGGAGCCGATTTCGGAGGCGAGGGCGCGAACACGCTGCGCTGCGTCGTGATTATTTAATGACATCCACTTCACCAAATGATCAACATGTGCCCATGAAAACACATCCAGACGAATCCGGGCTCCTGACCCGAGGCGGTCGCCCGACGCTGCGCGATCTGCTCGACCGGCTGGAGTTCAGCCCGACGCGGGGAAGCATCACGCTGAACGGCGCGCGCATGCTGATGAGCCGCGCGACCTTCGGCAGCGACCTGCGCGATCAGCTGGTGCGCCGATACTCGGAACACGAGGCGATGGTTCTCATGCTGCGCCTGGGCTACATGAGCGGGCGCGAGGATGCCGAGTTCATCCTGCAATCCTGGCCCGAACTCGACCCCGGGGATGCGTTCACCGCCGGGACGCGGCTCCACATGGTCACCGGCACCGTCCGGGTCGAGACCATTTCCAACGATTTCGATTTCGACACCGACAAGTTCTCGGGCGACTTCCTCTGGCACGATTCCGTCGAGGCGAGCGAATATCACCGCCGCCACGGCCGCGCCCTGAAGCCTGTGTGCTGGCTGCAGACAGGCTATGCCGCGGGCTACGCCAGCCCCTTCTTCCGCAAGCTCGTTCTCTTCAAGGAGACCAGCTGTTCGGCGATGAGCCACAAGGCCTGCCGCGTTGTCGGCAAGACCGTCGACCAGTGGGGCCGCGACGACCCCTTCGTCCAGCTCTTCCTCAACGAGGTGCTGCCGACCGGTGGCGACCAGGTGGCGAATGCGCGGATCACCCGGCGCGCCGCCCGGGCGACCGACGTGGTCGATCTCGACGACCTCATCATCGAGCCCGTCCAGGAGCGCCTGGAACTGGTTCTGCGCGGCCGCCTGCCCGCGCTTCTGAGCGGACCGGCGGGCGCCGGGCGCCGCGCCGCCGCGCGCTGGCTCCACAAACGCCGGTTTCGGCACGGCAATTTCTCCATCACCCATGCCGGGTCCGTCGAGACCGAAGAGCGCCTGGCGGCGATGCGAAAGAGCGGCGGTCAGACTTATGCGCCGGAATCCTTTCTCGCCATCTCGAGCATCGAGAACCTCTCGACCGACCGGCAATGGGCGCTTCTCGACCTCATCACACGCGAGGGCGGCCAGCAGCCGACCATCGTCGCGATCTCCGACATGGCCGCCGACCGCCTTGTGTCGGAAGCCGGTCTCCTGCCGGAGCTTGCCTATGCGCTGCAGGTGATGCCCATCACCCTGCCGCCCCTGAACGACCGCCGCGCCGATCTCGAGAAGATCTCCCGCGCCATTCTCGCCAGCGCTCCGGCCTTGCGCGATGCCCCAAGGGCGGAGTTGACCGACGCGGCCTGCGCGCGGATCGCGAAGCTCGACCTGCCGGGCAACCTGCCGCAGCTCCGCGCGCTCCTGCAGCGCTCGGCCCTGCTCGCGGCGGATCCCAAGACCATCGACGCGCCCGATATCGAGGCCGCCCTCGCCCTCGATCCCCCGCGCGCGCGGCTGTCGACCCACTCTGACCTCTGGGAGGCCATCGCCCCGAGCTTCGAGGACGGCTCCCTGACGCTCGACCAGCTGAACGCCGCGCTGATGAAACACGCCATGGCGCAGACCGACAACAACGTCGCCGCCGCCGCACGGCTCCTGGGCCTGACGCGGCCGCAACTGGCGTATCGGCTGGCGCAGGCCGAGGGGTCGGGAGACGCGTGACGCAGGGCCACGAGGTCGGCGGATCATGCGCTCTGATCGTTCGACCGTATGAGGTCGCGATGTCGCAGAGACGCGTTGAACCTATACATTGGCGCGGCAAGGCCGTAAGGGCTGCGATCTATGCGCCGCGACCGGCGTGAACCCTACCCGCCCGCGGACCCATTGGCCGCCCGGCAATTCTTGAGAGTAAGCTCCCCCATGCACCCTGCACTCCGCGCGGCTCTGGACGAGCGTGGCTATACCACGTTGACGCCCGTCCAGACTCTGGTTCTCGACCCTGACCTGAAGGGCCGCGACATGCTGGTCTCGGCGCAGACCGGCTCGGGCAAGACGCTCGGGTTCGGCCTGGCCATCGCCCCCACGCTGCTCGGGGAGGACACCGCCTTCGGACCGGCCGGGGCACCTCTGGCCGTCGTGATCGCGCCGACCCGCGAACTGGCGCTGCAGGTCAAGCGCGAGCTGACCTGGCTCTTCGCGAAGACCGGCGCGGTCCTCGCCTCCTGCGTGGGCGGCATGGACATGCGCGACGAGCGCCGCGCGCTCGAACGGGGCGCGCATATCGTTGCGGCCACGCCGGGGCGGCTCCGCGATCACATCGCCCGCAGCTCCATCGACCTCTCCGCCGTGCGCGCCGTCGTTCTCGACGAGGCCGACGAGATGCTCGATCTCGGCTTCCGCGAGGATCTCGAGTTCATCCTGGGCGAGCTGCCCTCGGACCGGCAGACCCTGTTGTTCTCGGCCACCGTCCCGCGCGCCATCGCCGACCTCGCCAAGGGCTACCAGACGGATGCCGAGCGCATCATCGCCAAGTCCGACGCGTCGCAGCATGGCGATATCGAATATCGCGCGATGATGGTCGCCGCGGGCGATGTCGACAACGCGGTCATCAACACGCTTCGGTTCCACGAGGCCCCGAACGCGCTGGTCTTCGCGAACACGCGGGCGATGGTGAACCGGCTGGCGGCAAGGCTGTCGAACCGCGGCTTCAGCGCCGTGGCGCTGTCGGGCGAGCTGTCGCAATCCGAACGCACCCACGCGCTGCAGGCCATGCGGGACGGGCGCGCGCAGGTCTGCGTCGCGACGGACGTGGCGGCGCGCGGCATCGACCTGCCGAAGCTCGACCTCGTGGTCCATGCCGAACTGCCCTCGAACCAGGAGACCCTCCTGCACCGATCCGGCCGCACCGGGCGGGCCGGTCGCAAGGGCGTGAGCGCCCTCGTTGTCACGCCCGCGACCCGGAAGAAGGCAGAGCGTCTCCTCGGCTGGGCCAAGGTCCGGGCCGAATGGGGCACGGCACCCTCGGCAAACGAGGTCCGCGAGATGGACGAGGAGCGTCTCTTCTCCGATCCTTCCTGGGAGGTGCCCGCGACCGAGGCCGAGGAAGAGAGCGCGGCGCGCCTGCTCGAGGCGTTCTCGCCCGAACAGATCGCGGCGGGCTACCTGCGCCTCCTGCGCACGCTGCGCGCCCCGCCCGAGGAACTGGCCGACATCAACGCCAAGCCCGAACCGCGCCCGGAGTTTGGCGCGTCGACATGGTTCTCGGTGTCGGGCGGCCGCAACGCGGGCGCCGAGCCGCGCCGCCTTCTGCCGATGCTCTGCAAGGCCGGTGGCCTGACCAAGGACGATGTCGGCGCGATCCGCGTCCAGAACGACGAGAGCTTCGTCCAGCTCCGCGACGAGGCGGTCGCAGGCTTCCTGAACCGCCTCGGCGCGGCGATGGAGCTCGAGGAAGGCGCGCGCGTCACCCAGCTGAGCGCGCCGCCCGAGCTTGCCAGCAGAGGGCCCGGTCCGCGGAAGGAGCCGAGCGCCCGCAAGCCGATGGGCGCAAAGCCTTATCGGTCCAAACCCGCCGTATCGGCACCGCGCGAGGCCGATCCGAAACCGGCCCCCGATCGCCCCCGCGCGTTCCCCAAGGACGCCCCCAGGAAGGACCGCGACCGCACCGGTGAAGAGACCGGTCGCCCCGCGAAGCGCGCGTTCCAGAAGGGCGCTGCATCGAAGATCGACCGGGTACGCGAGGGAGAGAAGACCGACCGGCCGGCGAAGCCCGCGTTCCGCAAGACCGCAGGCCCGAAGGACGACCGGCGTCGCGGCAGCGATGAGACAGGCGGAGGCGAGAAACGCCCCTTCCGCAAGAGCACCGCTCCGAAGGAGCCTTGGAGCCGCTCCGGCGACGAGACCGGCGGGAACGCAAAGCCGAAACGGACGCCGAAGGGCCCGCCTCCGCCCAAGGGCAAGCCCAACAGCAAGAAGAATCGTGCCCGCGCCGCCGCGGACGCGCCCGGCAAAGGCCCCGGCAAGGTTCGCAGCAAAGCCAGCGATCCGAGCCAAAGCCTGAAACCCGGCAAGCCGAGACGCGGCAGGTCGTAGACTCCGGAGAAGGATCAGGCGCGCCGCCCATCGCCGCACGGCGCGCCGCCGATCCATTTGACCACGGACAGGCGCTCGCGCGAGCGGCCGCAGATACGCGCTGGCCATTCCCTCATCCTGGGAAAGGCCGCACCTTCGCCACTCTGATCTTGGATGATGGTGCCCCCACACGGACTCGAACCGCGGACCTACTGATTACAAATCAGTTGCTCTACCAGCTGAGCTATAGGGGCGCCCGGCGTGTCACTAGCAGCGCCGCAGGCGCGGGACAAGCGGTGAAACGCACGGCACGAGATCGGCTGCGGCAGCTGACTGAAAGCTTAAGGGAAAGGGTCGGCCGATGGCCGGTCCAACCAGGATGGTGCGGTCGAGACGGCGTGAACGCTGATTTCAAGCGGTGTCACTGCGTCCTATCCTCTTGATTCTCCTAGAATTAGTCTCATCCATGTGTTCCACCCGATCTTGCGATATCCCAAGGTATCGCGTACCCTCTGGAGGATATTTCGGGGGATATTCTCCGCCGGTCCCGAGAGGGATTTGTTCAATGCACAAGCTCACGGCTATCGCGATCAAGCGCCTCCCACCCGGCAAACATGAGGATGGCGGCGGGCTGAGGCTGGTCAAGAGACAAGACGGAGGCGGGCAGTGGGTCTTCCGTTACACCTGCCACGGCCGTCGGCGTGAGATGGGTCTGGGCGGTCTGCGCGCCCTGTCGCTGAAGGAAGCGCGGGAGCGGGCCGCGCATTATCGCGGCCTCGTCGCGCAGGATATTGATCCGATCGGGGCGCGCAGGCGGCTCAGAGCCGAGGCGATCCGGAACAGGAACGTGCTCCGGGATGTAGCCCTCGATGCCTTAGAGAGCCGCAAGTCCAGCCTTCGGGGCGATGGTGTCGCGGGACGGTGGTTCAGCCCGCTGGATCTCCACGTCCTGCCGAAGCTCGGCCGCGTGCCCGTCGCCGAGATCACCGCTCGCGACATCCGGGACGTGCTGCAACCGATCTGGCACACCAAGGCTTCGACGGCGGCGAAAGCAATCACCCGGCTCGGGATCGTATTGCAACATGCCGCGGCGCTGGAACTCGATGTCGACCTGCAGGCGGTCCCGAAGGCCAAGGCGCTGCTCGGAGCACAGAAGCACAAGGTGACGGCGGTGCCAAGCATGCCGTGGCAGGAGGTGCCTGGCTTCTACGCAACGCTGCAGGATCCTTCGCCGGTCAACCTCGCCTTGCGGCTTCTGATCCTGACCGGACTGCGGTCGCTGCCCGTCCGCTTCGCCCGTGTCGACGAGATCGAAGGCGATATCTGGACGGTGCCCGCGGACAAGATGAAGGGCCGCCGGGGCAAGGTAGATAACTTCCGGGTGCCTCTGACCCCGGAAGCCCTGCGGGTGATCGAACTGGCCAGGATGTACGAATGGAAGGGCTACCTCTTTCATGCCCGCAAGACCGTCATCAGCGATGCAACGATGTCGCGGATGATGGAGCGCCGCGGGCTAACGGCGCGGCCGCACGGTTTCCGCGCCAGCTTGCGGACCTGGCTCGCCGAGGAGACCGAAGCACCACACGAGGTGGCCGAGGCGATGCTGGCGCATGTCAGCGACAGCAAGGTGGTCCGCAGCTACCGACGAACCGATTTTCTGGATCAGCGTCGAACGCTTCTGGAGCGATGGGCGACACATTGCCTGAGCGGCACCGTGACCTCTGCGTGAGGTACGCGCCGACTCGTCGATGATCCTGGCCACCGTCTTTGGTGACAGCAGCTTATTCCACATCGTACGCTTTTGAGCCGCCGGTCAGCCGCCTTTCATGTGCGCTTCTCGTCCGCTTCGAAGGACTGCCTACTCTTCCCGGCCTTCTCCTTCGCATCGATCTCGAACGCCGCGCGGCCCCAGTCGCGCCAGACCTTCCGCGCGTGGTTGCCTTGCTCGCCCTCGAGCCGGTCGGCCATCCACAGAAGCGCGCCGAAGATCAGGGTGCGGTCGTCGTCGGTGATCTCGACGATGCCGGCCTTTTTCACGAGCCCGCCGAGCTCGATCAGCTGCCGCGTGCGTGTGCGCCGGTCCATCTGCCAGTCGTGCCGGTCATGCCGCGCCCGCGTCGCCTGAAGTCGGTTCAGCGCGGCCCGGTTTCGCCTCAGCGCGGTCTTTGTCGCCACCATCTGCCGGAGCAGATCGCCGCGCCTTGCCCCGAAACAGCGCCGCCCCGCGTTTCGCCCAGGCCTCCCTTTTTGCCGCATCCGTCGTCTCGGCCAGCACGATCAGCGCGCCGGCCAGTTCCTCGGGCGCGAGCGTGTCGGCCCCGGTGGCGATGACCAGCTCGCCCAGCTGCTGCACCTTGCGCGTCTTCAACTCCCGCGCCTTGTCCTCGAGCGCTTTCAGCTCCGCGTCGAAATCCCTCGGTTTGCGCATGTTGCTCTCCTCAAGCTGTTGATGGGATGAGGATACAAGCACCCCGCGCGAAAGGCTCCAAGGTCGCCGGGACAGCGCGGGACAGCCCGGTCCCGCCCGAGAATTTTTCGAGGGAGGGCGCGCTTATACGTCGTTCCGACGTCGCGGTGCCCGTGGCACAGATCGGCCCCATCATGGCGATCTATCACCTCCACATGAAGATCATCGGACGCTCGTCCGGCGCGAGTGCTGTCGCGGCCGCCGCCTACCGCTCGGCCTCGCGGCTTAGGGACGAGCGAATCGAGCGCAGCCACGACTTCACCGCCAAGCGCGGCGTCGTGCATTCGGAGGTGCTGTTGCCCGAGGGTGCGCCCGAGGAGCTGTCTGACCGCGAACGCCTCTGGAACGAGGTCGAGGACTGCGAGCTTCGCCGCGATGCGCAGCTTGCGCGCGAGCTGGAGTTCGCGCTGCCGCGCGAGATGACGCAAGCGCAGGCGATCGAGCTCGCGCGCGACTTCGTGCAGGCCGAGTTCGTCACCCGCGGCATGATCGCCGATCTGAACGTGCATTGGGACCGGACCGACGACGGCATGCCCAAACCCCATGCCCATGTCATGCTGACTATGCGCTCGGTGAGCGACGACGGCTTCGGCCCCAAGGTGCGGGAATGGAACCGCACCGACCTTCTCGAGCGCTGGCGCGAACGCTGGGCGGGGTTCGCGAATGCGCGGCTGGCCGAGCTCGACATCGAGGCGCGGATCGATCATCGGAGCTTCGAGGCTCAGGGCATCGCGCTGGAACCGCAGGACAAGATCGGTGCGCCCGCGCAGCGGATCGTGTGTGCTGGCGACGAGGCCGACCGCGCCGAGATGCACCGGTCCATCGCGCGCGAGAACGGCACCCGGATCATCGCTGACCCGAGCCTCGCGCTTGACGCGATCACCCGGCAGCAGGCGACCTTCACCCGCCTCGACATGGCCGCCTTCGCGCATCGCCACAGCGACGGGCCGGGCCAGTTCGACGCTGTGCTGGGGGCCATGCGCCGCGCGCCGGACCTCGTGGCGCTGGGGCGGGATGCGCGGGGCGACGAGCGCTTCACAACGCGCGACATGCTGGAGGCCGAACAGCGCCTCCACCGCGCGGCGCTGGCGATGGCGGAGCGGCAGCGTCATGGCGTGGCCGCCCGCGACCGCGACATGGCACTGGCGCGCGCCGAGGCGCGGGGTCTGATCCTGTCGGCCGAGCAGGCCGAGGCGCTCGCCCATATCACCGACGGCCGCGATCTCGGGATCGTCATCGGCCATGCCGGGACGGGGAAGAGCGCGATACTGGGCGTGGCGCGCGAGGCCTGGGAGGCGGCGGGCTACCGGGTCCGCGGCGCTGCGCTCTCGGGGATCGCGGCCGAGAACCTGGAGGGCGGATCGGGGATCGGGTCCCGCACCATCGCGAGCCTGGAACAGGGCTGGGCGCAGGGGCGGGACGCGCTCTCGCCGCGCGACATCCTCGTGATCGACGAGGCCGGGATGGTCGGCACGCGCCAGCTCGAGCGGGTGCTGTCGCAGGCCTCGGGGGCCGGGGCCAAGGTGGTGCTGGTTGGCGATCCGCAGCAGCTGCAATCCATCGAGGCAGGTGCGGCCTTCCGGTCGCTCCACGACCGCCATGGTGGGGCGAGGATCGGCGAGGTGCGCCGCCAGCGCGCCGACTGGCAGCGGGAAGCGACGCGCGATCTGGCGACGGGCCGGACCAGGGCGGCGCTGGCGGCTTACGAGGCCCACGGCCATGTCCATGCGGCGGCCACCCGTGAAGCCGCGCGCGAGGCCCTGATCGAGGGCTGGGACTGAATAGCCCCGCGTCTCTTAGACGCCCTCGTGCCTCAGTTTCTGCTGCCGCTCGAACTCGAGGGGCGACAGCATTC